>CALIFM010000186.1 GCA_938021685.1 uncultured Gammaproteobacteria bacterium
GCCAATGACAACTGCCAAGACGGCGAAGTTGTGATTAAGTTTAGCCATGTAACCAATACGGACAAGCACCCTAAAGGTATTGCTGCGAGTCTATTGGAGAAGCGTGTCAACGAAGAGATGAACGGCAGCGCTTGCATGGAGGTTTTTCCAAACTCAAGCCTATACGATGACAACAAAGTGCTAGAGGCGATGTTGCAAGGTGATGTGCACCTAGCTGCGCCGTCGCTGTCTAAGTTTGAAAAGTTCACCAAGAAATTTCGAGTGTTCGATTTGCCTTTTATGTTCAAGGACGTAGCAGCAGTGGACAAGTTTCAAAGCTCAGAAACCGGTCAAGCGCTGAAAGACTCCATGCAAAAGCGTGGTCTACAAGGCTTGGCGTTTTGGCACAATGGCATGAAACAATTGTCGGCTAATAAGCCGCTGATTAACCCTTCGGATGCGGCGGGCCTTAAGTTTCGTGTTCAGGCTTCAGACGTGCTAGTCGCACAATTTGAAGCTGTTGGCGCGAATCCACAAAAAATGTCATTTAAAGAAGTGTATGGTGGTTTGCAAACTGGCGTTATTGATGGCCAAGAAAACACGTGGTCGAATATTTACGGCAAGAAGTTTTTTGAAGTACAAGACGGCGTAACTGAAAGCAACCATGGCATTATTGATTATTTGGTGGTCACATCGACTGAATGGTTGGATAGCTTAGATGCTGACGTGCGTGATCAGTTCATGACAATTTTGGCCGAGGTAACCGAAACCCGTAATGCCGAAGCCACGGCGGTGAACGCGCAAAACAAACAGTTCATCATGGATGCTGGCGGTGAAGTGCGTCAGCTTTCTGCTGAGCAACGTCAAGCTTGGGTGGACGCCATGAAGCCCGTATGGGCGAAGTTTGAAGGCGACATCGGTGCGGATGTAATCGAGGCAGCGAGCCAGTAGGCGCCGCATCATTTGGTTGTAATCGAAGGCTTGGGTTTTCCCCAAGCCTTTTTACGTTCAATTGACTTAATTTATTTAAATAGCAGGCAGCATTATGCAGACAGATGAACCCAAAAGCCGCCTAGATCATTTCGAGGAAACAGTGATTGCCATCACTTTGGGCTTGATGACCTTAATCACCTTTGCCAATGTAGTGGCGCGTTATGTGTTTAACGACAACATTCTTTGGGCATTGGAATCCACGGTGTTTTTGTTTGCATGGCTGGTGTTAATCGGCGTTTCGTACTGCGTTAAAAAATCTATGCATTTGGGCGTGGACATCGTTATCAACATGGTTTCCCCGGGCATGAAAAAAGTGTTGGCTTTGTTGTCAGCAGCTTGTTGCATTACCTTTGCTTTGGTGCTGCTTAAAGGTAGCTGGGATTATTGGTACCCCTTTGCCACTAAAAATGCATGGTATGAAGTGAATGATATCCCTTTGGCACCGTCGCTGCAGTTTTTAGCTGATTGGTTTAATGAAGGTGAGAAGTACGAAAAGATTCCGAAATTTATTCCTTATTTTGCCTTGCCCTTGGGTATGGCGTTGTTGACGTTTCGCTTTGTACAAGCGGCTTACCGTATTGTGATGGGCACTCAAGACTCACTGATTGCTAGCCATGAAGCCGAAGAGGTGGAAGATTTGCTCGACCACAAGAGCGACGACTTAAAAGCACAAGAGGGCCGCTAACATGGAAGTCTTTATCTTATTTGCAATGGTCATTGGCATGCTGTTGATTGGTGTGCCGATTGCAGTGGCCTTAGGTTTTTCCAGCATCTTGTTTTTAACTATGTATTCCGATGCTTCCATGGCGTCGGTGGCACAAACGTTGTTTTCAGCCTTTGAGGGTCATTACACTTTATTAGCGATTCCATTTTTTATTTTGGCCTCGGTATTCATGTCCACGGGCGGAGTGGCCAAGCGAATCATTCGCTTTGCTATTGCAGTGGTGGGCCATTTTGCTGGTGGTTTAGCAATGGCTTCGGTGTTGGCCTGTATGATGTTTGCGGCGTTATCAGGTTCGTCCCCAGCCACCGTGGTTGCCATCGGCGCGATTGTGATTGGTGGTATGCGCGAGATGGGCTATACCAAGGATTTCGCAGCAGGTGTTATCTGTAACGCAGGCACCTTGGGTATCCTTATTCCACCATCGATTGTGATGGTGGTATATGCGGCAGCTACTGATGTATCGGTAGGGCGTATGTTTTTAGCTGGAGTGTTCCCTGGCTTGTTGGCAGGTGGCATGTTAATGCTGGGCATTTACATTGCAGCCAAGGTAAAGGGTTTGCCCTCGCAGCCATGGCAAGGTTGGGGTGAGGTAGTGGCTTCTGGCATGGGCGCCTTTTGGGGCTTGTTGCTGATTGTGATTATCTTAGGCGGTATCTATGGAGGTATTTTCACCCCCACCGAAGCGGCGGCTGTAGCAGCGGTGTATGCCTTTGTGGTGGCCAACTTCGTTTATAAAGATATGGGGCCATTCAGCGAAGCCGCTCAAAGTAAGAAGAGTAATGTGGTATTGCGGGCAGCGTCTGTTCTTTGGCATAAAGATACCAAGGATGCGTTGTTTGAAGCAGGGCGCTTGACCATCGTGTTGCTGTTTATTATTGCCAACGCGCTGATTTTAAAGCATGTGCTGACCGAAGAGCGCATTCCGCAGATGATTACCGAATCGATGCTTTCAGCCGGCTTTGGGCCGATTATGTTTTTGGTGGTGGTGAACTTATTGCTACTGATTGGTGGCCAGTTTATGGAACCGTCGGGCTTGCTCATTATTGTTGCGCCTTTGGTGTTTCCGATTGCGATGCAGCTAGGCATTGACCCAATTCACCTAGGTATCATCATGGTGGTAAATATGGAGATTGGCATGATCACGCCGCCCGTTGGGCTTAACTTGTTTGTGACCGCGGGCGTGGCTGGGATGTCGGTGATGAATGTAGTACGCGCAGCCCTACCTTGGTTAGGCATTATGTTCATTTTCTTGATTATGGTGACTTATATTCCCGCCATTTCTACTTGGTTGCCCACTTTAATGATGGGGCCGGAAATATTGACTAAGTAGGATTAATTGTTAATTAGATATTGCCC
>CALIFM010000187.1 GCA_938021685.1 uncultured Gammaproteobacteria bacterium
AAAAAGTCTGATTTTTTTCGCGTGTTAGGTGCCTATCCGCGTGCTGACTAGCCGATTATTGCAGGCTATTTTTCCCTATTTAAGAACAGTTAAATGAGTAAGCAGCCTTTTTTTATAAAGCGCATGACGCTGATCGGCGTGGGCTTAATTGGTGGTTCATTGGTGCAAGCGCTGCGTGAGCAGCAAGCTGTAGGGCATGTGACCGGTGTAGGTCGCAACCCTGAAAATTTAGTGTTGGCCAAGCAGCTTGGTGTGATTGATGAATTCAGCCATAACATTACACAAGCCTCGCAAGACTCTGATTTAATTGTAATTGCTACGCCTGTGTTGAGCGTAGACAAGGTGCTAGATCAAGTCGCTGCCAGTGCTTCAGACCAAGCGATTATTACGGATGTAAGCAGTGTGAAAGGACCTATTGTGCAACAAGCGCGTAACCGTCTTGGTGCGCGTTTTTCACGTTTTGTGCCAGGACACCCGATTGCGGGGGCAGAAAAATCAGGTGTCCAAGCAGCGTTCCCGAGCCTATTCGATGCTCACAAGGTAATTTTGACCCCGACTGACGAAACAGATACTGATGCAGTGAACACTATTAAGGCTATGTGGATAGCAACGGGCGCAGAGGTTGAATCGATGCAAGTGGATGAGCACGATAAAATCTTAGCAACCACCAGCCACTTGCCGCATGTGCTCGCGTATGCTTTGATGGGCTTTTTAGATAAACAGCCTGATAAAGACACTTATTTCAGGCTAGCTGCAGGCGGCTTGTATGATTTTACCCGCATTGCCTCTAGCGACCCAGTGATGTGGCGTGATATTTGTTTAAGCAATCAGGCACAGCTGAGCGAACAAGTGCGTGCATTGGCTAGTGATCTTGAAAGCTATGCTGACTTGATTGATCAGCAGCAGGGTGAGCAGTTGCATGACAACTTTGCCGCTGCAAAAGGCGCGCGCGCGCGCGTGGCTGATTTTCGAAAGTAAGCCTAGAAACAAGCATATACAGGTGCTACACAGAAATGCGATTTAAACTTCAAACCGGTGGGCAACTGGAAGGGCAAATAAGGGTTGCGGGTGATAAATCTATTTCGCATCGCTGCATTATGCTGGGCAGCATTAGCGATGGCGTTAGCGAAATCTCTGGCTTTTTAGAGGGTGATGATGCTCTAGCAACGCGCCGTGCCTTTGAGCAGATGGGAGTAAAGATAGAGGACACTGGCCCACAAGCGCTTCGTATTCATGGGGTGGGCAAGTTTGGCCTTAAAGCACCAGCTGATGATATTGATTTAGGTAATTCTGGCACCGCCATGCGCTTGATGATAGGTTTGCTGAGTGGCCAAGCCTTTGACAGTTGCTTAGTTGGAGATGCGTCTTTAAGCAGCCGGCCTATGGGGCGCGTGGCTATGCCGCTCTCTAGCATGGGCGCTAGTATTAAAACGCAAGATGGTTGTGCGCCAATCAACATTCAAGGTGGCAAACCTTTACATGGTATTGATTACTCTTCGCCCGTTGCTAGTGCACAGGTCAAGTCGGCCATTTTGTTGGCAGGCTTGTATGCACAAGGTGCGACCCGTGTGGTAGAGCCTGGTGTTACTCGAGATCACACCGAGCGTATGCTGCGCGGTTTTGGTTGCGATGTGAGCATGCAAGATGGTGCAATTGTGTTGCAAGAGGGCGCGCAACTTAAAGGTATGAATATTGAGGTGCCAGCAGATATCTCATCAGCCGCTTTTTTTATGGTGGGTGCTTGCATTGCTAAAGACAGCGAATTGTTGCTGACGCACGTTGGCGTGAATGAAACCCGTGACGGTGTTTTGTCGATATTAAAAGCCATGGGCGCTGATATCCAATTGCAAAACCCTCGTACAATAGGCGGTGAACCGGTAGCCGATGTTTTGGTGCGCTCATCAAAACTAAAAGGCATTGAGGTTTCTGAACAGTGGGTGCCCCTGGCGATTGATGAGTTTCCTGCTATTGCTATCGCCGCTGCTTGTGCCGACGGCGTTACCGTGATATCCGGTGCCCATGAGCTTCGAGTAAAAGAGTGTGACCGCATTGCAGCAACCGCGCATAATTTACGTGCAATGGGTATTGAGGTGACTGAGCAAGACGACGGCATGACTATTTTTGGTGGAGGGCAAACTGATACGGTTTTTAATGGTGCAGTGCTGAAAAGCTTTGATGATCATCGCATCGCAATGGCTGCTAGTTTAGCCGCTTTGCGCAGTAAAACATCAATAGAAGTGGAGGGAGTTGATAATGTGGCTACGTCATTCCCGAATTATGTTGAATTGATGCAGTTGAGTGGCTTGCGTATTGAGCAGTTTGATGATTAGTACACAATAGCCATGATAAACCGCTGGCAGCGCGATTTAGATGACGCCATATTTGTTTTTCGCGTGTTGTAATGAACGCAATAGCGCCTGTTATTACTTTTGATGGCCCTAGTGGCGTGGGGAAAGGCACTGTTGCGCAAGCTGTCAGTGAAAAATTTGACTGGCATTATTTGGATAGCGGTGCTTTATACCGAATTTTAGCCTTTGCCGCTGTACGCGATGGAGTGTCGTTAGAGAATGAAGCAGCGGTGTTGCAGCTACTAAAGAGCATCCAAATTGATTTTGACAATGGCGCATGGCTGGATGGCAAGCACGTTGAGGACGATATTCGCAGTGAAGTGATGGGTAACAAGGCTTCGATCTTGGCAAAGCATCCTCAGATTAGAGCGCAATTATTAGCAGTGCAAAAGGCTTTTCGAGCGATGCCGGGCTTGGTTGCTGATGGACGTGACATGGGCACGGTGGTGTTTAATGATGCACAATGCAAATTTTATTTAACGGCCAGCGCAAAAGAGCGGGCGAAAAGGCGACACAAACAGTTGAATGAGCTGGGTCAAACTGCTAATATCGGCGCCCTTTTTCGCGAGATTGAGGAGCGGGATTTACGCGACCAAACGCGTGTAGAATCTCCGCTAAGGCCGGCCGATGATGCTGTGGTGATTGATACCAGTGCATTGACGGTACCGCAAGTGCTGCAAGTGGTGATTGAAAACATTGCTAAAGCAGGGCTTGAATGGTCATAAAAGCGTGCCTTAAGCACTGAAAGCGAAAGGCGCATATTTTTATTTTTGGAGGCTTTGCTGCTAAGCAATGTTTCTTTTTATTAACTTTAACCCAAGCAAAGTTACGTTCAGTAGCGACGCTTAAGATATTCTATTCATGTCAGAAAATTTCGAAGCCCTCTTAGAAGAAAGCATTAGTAAAATCACCATGACGCCAGGCGAGCTGGTGTTGGGCACGGTGGTAGACGTAAACGATGACTTTATCATTGTTGATGCAGGCCTAAAATCAGAAGCGGCAGTAGCCACCGTTGAATTTAAAAACAGTGAAGGTGAAATCACTGTTAAAGAAGGTGACCAAGTTGAGGTGGCGATCGAAGCCATTGAAGACGGC
>CALIFM010000188.1 GCA_938021685.1 uncultured Gammaproteobacteria bacterium
TGCTTTGGAAATAATAAGCGTTGGATTTAGGGCTTAACCGTATTAAAACCTAAAATCTCCCAAGACTGCATGCCGTCGCGATACCACTTTATTTTGTCTGCAGGGTAACCAAACTTTAACAAAGATTTGATACTTGCTGGCGATTGGCCGCACCACATGCCGTTACAAAATAGCACCAGTGTTTTGGCATTAGAATAGTCAAAAACATCGGACACTGTGCCGCCAACAATGGCTTCGTCCACTTCGATTTCATCCACTTCGCCTTTGAGCTTAACCCCAAAGCGCTCTGTCATGACATCCATGATGCCTTGCGTGGTGGCGCCCTTGGCTGGGGTGAGTTCAGTCCATGACACATTAACAGCGCCGGGAATAGTGCCTTTGGCGACCCAATCAGGGGTGCGTGAATCGGCCAGTAAAATGCTACTGTCACCCGCGTGCATTTTTTCGATGTAAGCTAGTAGTTCTAGTTCACCCAAGGTTTCGACACCTTCAGCGATGGTCATCGGCTGAATGCAAAAGGGTGGGCAAGCGCGTGATGTCTTAGCAAACGCCGGATTGACGGTGTTGCCATTATCTTGATTGCGCATGATCTTCACCATTGCACCGTTGTGCATTATATCTACAGACATCAGATCAGGGCTGATGCCAACGGGTTTGGCTTCGTCTGCGTGGGCAGTAGTGATCGCGGATGCAAGCACTGTAGCTAGTAAAGCATGTTTGATAGGTTTCATGTCAATATCCTCCTCGTGGGTTTTTAATTTGTAATAACTATTAATTTAACGGGCCATGGTTACAACTACCAGCAAGGGTTTAGCAATCAGGTTCATCCTCGCCTTCTTCATCTTCCTCAGGTACTTCTTGTGGGACTGGTTGCTCGGCTTCGCCAATAGCATGGGCACTTTGCAGTAACCATAATGGTCTGTCTGAATTATTCAGCAGAGCAGTCGTGCTGACGATCATTAGACATGTTGCGGTTATTCCTCCGAGCATAAGTTTGCTGGGTTGAGTGCGATCAGGCCAAAATGATGTGCTCCGATGTTGCATTCTTGGCTATATCCGTCTGGTTTTTACCTTGTATATTATTTGTTTTTTAATATAGCTTCTAACGAGAGCTAGGTACAGTTACATAAAGTTATAGCAAAGCTATCTAACTAGTTATCTCGCAGGGTTTGCCTTAGCGCCATTAAAGTCATTTTAAGGTTTGCCGTATTGAACAATGAGTGCCAATGAAGTGATGCTAATACAGCTTTATAGCTATGCTTGTTTAGATTGTCGTTATCACGCAGCAAAATCACTTTAAAAAATCCTGCGCTTGCTCATGGCTAACGGCCTCATAGGGGCTGCTTCGTACCTGACCATGCAGTTGCATACGAAAACGTACAAAATCTTCGCGTTCATGGAAATGCAAAAATGGGTTGCCTTCGCTTTGCTCGTGCAAGGTGCAACTTTGTTTCACCGCATAATTATGCCCAGGGCGAACCAAAGTGTTGGCG
Source organism: uncultured Gammaproteobacteria bacterium (assembly GCA_938021685.1). Lineage (GTDB taxonomy): Bacteria > Pseudomonadota > Gammaproteobacteria > Arenicellales > Poriferihabitantaceae > JAAELZ01. The sequence goes on from CALIFM010000188.1 coordinate 1,494, forward strand.
GGTAAGTCGGTATGGATTTTCCTGAGGGTATCAAACATCTCATTTGGGTCACCGCCGTGCATGTCGCAGCGGCCACAGCCAAACACAAATAAGGTGTCGCCGGTTAATAGCTCATCACCTACGTGATAACAGGCTGAGCCTGGTGTGTGGCCCGGCGTGTGTAGCATTTTGATGGCAGTTTCACCCAGTTTTAATACGTCTCCGCCGTGATGCAGCTTAGCATCTAAATTAGCGCCCCAATGCTTGGTTTCGGCCTGCAGCAAGTGCACTTGCGCATCATATTCATCCAACACACCGTTGATGCCATTGATATGGTCATCATGCGAATGAGTTAGTAAGATGTCACTGATGTGCAGGCCACGCGCTTTGGCAAGCTCAGTGATAGCGGCCACATCCCAAGCAGGATCAACTACTGCACATTGCTTGGTGGCAGGGTCTTCGATTAAATAAATAAAGTTTTCCATAGGGCCCAATTCAAGGGCGTGGATGATGGCTGGCTGCATAATCTAATTTGAGGTTGTTGGCTTTTAATTACATTATAGCAGCGCAGGGAAAATGAAATGTAGGCCGGTTATTCGATGTTGTTGTTTAGTTCTGGGTGTGTTTTAAATAAGCACATTCACCCATAATATAACTGGCATGAACAGCGCGGTCATCGCCTAAAATCATCATTGCAAATAGCTTTTCTTGTAGGGTTTGGCTGGTCGCAATACGGCGCTTGGTTAGCGGCGTTGCGGCATAGTCAATCACTGCAAAATCAGCTTCTTTGCCTGGCTCAAAATTGCCGACGTAATCATCAAGATAAAGTGCCTTAGCATTCCCCAAAGTGGCCAAGTAGAACGCTTGATAGGGCGAGAGTTGCTGGCCCAACATTTGCTGCACTTTGTAGGCTTCGCTCAAGGTTTGTAGCAAGCTAAAACTGGTGCCGCCGCCCACGTCAGTGGCAATGCCAACACGAATGCCTTGTTCAAGTGCCTGCTTGCAATTGAATAAACCACTGCCTAAAAAGGTGTTGGAGGTGGGGCAAAAAGCAATGGCTGCGCCAGTGGTGGCCATGCGCCTAAGGTCAGCATCATCAAGATGAATGCAATGGGCATATACCGAGCGTTCACGCAGCAAACCATAATGGTCATATACATCCAAATAGCTGCGATGTTGTGGAAATAATTTTTTTACCCAAGTAATTTCCTCTTCGTTTTCAGCTAGATGTGTATGGATATAAGCATCAGGGTGTTCTTTAGTAAGTTTTGTCACCATCTCTAACTGTACTTCGCTGGAGGTCGGAGCAAAGCGTGGGGTGATCGCATAATGCAAACGATCAGTCTTGTGCCACTTCTCAATCAGCGCAGCACTTTCAGTGTATGATGACTTTGGGGTGTCCAACAGTTTTTTAGGTGCATGCCTGTCCATCATCATCTTGCCAGCCAGAAGGCGCATATTGCGTTTTTGTGCAACTTCAAAAATTGCATCCACGCTGCTGGGGTGAGTAGTTGCTAATACCAGCGCGGTGGTGGTGCCGTTGCGCAGCAGCTCGGCAGTAAAAAATTCGGCCACTTCTTTGGCGTGTTGTTCATTGCCAAACTGCTGCTCAGCCGGGAAGGTATACGTGTTCAACCAGTGCAACAAATCCTCACCGTAAGAGGCAATCACATCGGTTTGCGGATAGTGTGTATGGGTATCAATTAAGCCAGGGATAATAAGTTTGCCCGAATAATCTGTCACCTCAAGCTCGCTAGGTAATGTGGGCAGTAAGTCATCGGCGTAGCCTATTTGTGTGACTAGGCCGTTCTCCACTAGTAGCAGGCCGTCTTCAAAATATTCAATTGCATCGGCGTCACCTTGGTGTCCCGGATCACGCAGGCAGTGAAACAGGCTGGCGCGAAAGGCTTGTAATGGTGCGCAGCGTGAATTTAGTGAAATATGGTTTGCTTGGCTCATACGGTGCTCCACTGCTCACTGATGACTTGCAAACGAAAGCGCGCAATGTGATGAATTTGCCGTATAGCCTCGGCAAACTCGGTGGCATAATCATTTTCAAGGCGCTTGTTAAACGCCGCCAAGATTAAATGTCGGTTGCTGTTCTTCACCGCCATAATAAAGGGGAAGCCAAATTTCTGTTTATATCTATCATTGTACTGCCCAAATTGCGTAAATTCCTCTGCGCTGCATTGATCAATCCCTGCGCTGCTTTGCTCATCGTTGGAGGCATTGGTCAGCTCTCCGCGCTGCGCGGCGCGTCCAGCCAAATCGGGATGGGCTTTAATCAGTGTCAATTGAGCTTCGTCACCTGCCTCGTCCACTATACGTGCCAAACTAGCTGCCAGTTCATCAAGGGTTTCATGCTGTACGTTGAGCCCTGCATCCCATGCGCGTTCAGCTACCCACGGGCTGTGTTCATACACTTCGCTAAATTTTGCCACAAACCCATTGCGGCTTAGGGCGCTTAGGCCAGAAAACGTAGGGTTGCTGCTCATGGCTGGACGGCAGCGCCTTGCGCAAACCATTGTTCCAGTACCTCACGTTCGGCATCCGTCATTTGGCTTAAATTACCAATCGGCATGGCACGGCTTAGTACGGATTGTTGATGAATAGCCTCAGCTTGGCTGCTAATTTGCGCAGGTGTTTCCAGCAATATGCCTTTGGGCGGTGCACTAAAGCCTGCTTGGGTCGGTGCGGCCGCATGGCAGCTAGCGCAGCGAGTTTGGATAATATTCTGTACTTGATTAAATGGTGCCGAAGCGGCGTAGGTCGTTGCTGTGGTGGCTGGTTTAGGTGCAATCAACCAAGCCAACGTTGCCAATGTGGCAATAGCCGCGGCCAGCACTGGCCATTTGGCTTTGCCAAAGTGGCGCTGTACAAAATAAATGCGAATTAAGCCGCCTGCTGCACATAGACCAATCAGTACCAGCCAGTTTAAAGTATGGCTGTAAGTCATGGCATAATGATTGCTCACCATCACCAGTAGCACTGGCAAAGTAAAAAAAGTGTTATGTACCGAACGCTGCCTGCCGCGTAAGCCATGAATGGGATCAGGTTGCTGCCCTGTGCTGGCGGCAGCCACCATCGCCTTTTGTCCAGGGATAATCACGAAGAACACATTGGCCACCATAATTGTGCCCAGCACTGCGCCAAAATGGATAAATGCAGCGCGCCCACTAAACACTTGGCATAAGCCATAAGCAAGGATGCACGTCAGTAGGGCGATCAGCGTTGCCAGTATCGTATCGTTCTTACCTAGCGGTGAACGGCATAAGCCATCGTAAATCAACCATCCACCTACAATGCAGGCTATGCCAATGCTAATGGCTGCAGCTTGGCTCAGCGCCATCACATTGGAGTCGAGGGTATAAACCTGCGCACCATACCAATACATGAGTGCAAGCAAGAAAATGCCCGACAGCCACGTGCTGTAGGCCTCCCATTTAAACCAATGTAAGGTGCTTGGTAGGGCAGGTGGTGCCAGCTTGTATTTCTGTGCATGATAAAATCCACCGCCGTGCACGGCCCATAATTCGCCGCCCACGCCGCCGTCGGCATCTTGTTGCTTTTTCGGCGCTTGCAGGTGGTTGTCTAGCCACACAAAGTAAAACGAAGCACCAATCCATGCCACACCCGTGATGATGTGCAGCCAGCGCAGCAGTAGGTTTAGCCATTCGACCAGATAAGCTTCCATCTTAGTTCACTATGGTGACGCTTGACTGCGTGCTTGTGTCACCGCATTCAAAATGCGCTCGGGTGTTGCAGGGGCATCTAGCGGTGGGTTTATCTCATAATTGCTCACGCTGGCGATGGCATCACGGATAGCAAAAAACACTGAAAAGGCCAGTAACAAGGGCGGTTCGCCCACGGCCTTGGAACGCATTATAGTTGGTTCGCGGTTACTGTTTTCAAATAGCTGCACATTAAAAATTTCAGGGCAATCGTTCACAGCCGGTATCTTATAGGTGGACGGTGCGTGCGTCATTAGCTTCCCACGCGCATCCCACACTAACTCTTCGGTGGTCAACCAGCCCACGCCTTGAATAAAACCGCCTTCCACTTGGCCTATGTCAATAGCTGGATTTAAAGCTTCACCAGCATCATGTAATAGATCGGTGCGCAGTAATTTAAATTCGCCAGTTAGGGTATCTACTAGTACCTCTGATACCGATGCACCATAGGCAAAATAATAAAATGGATTGCCTTTCATGGCATCCTTATCCCAGTTTAATTTGGGCGTTTTGTAAAAGCCATCCGCCCATAATTGCACCCGCTGTTCATAAGCCAGTTGCACTAATTCGCTAAAAGCCCAGTGATCCGCGTTGCACTGTACCGTATCGTCAGCAAAAATAACCTCAGCTTGGCTATCGTTAACTAATGTTCTCGCCACTTTGATCAAGCGCTGCTTAATACTGTGCGCAGCCTTCATCGCGGCCATGGCATTTAAATCCGCACCTGTGGAGGCTGCTGTGGCTGAAGTGTTGGCAACTTTATCAGTGCGTGTGGCAGTGGCTTTAACATGCGTAAGCGATAGACCCAACTCATTCGCAACCACTTGCGCTATTTTGGTGTGCAGACCTTGCCCCATCTCGGTGCCGCCGTGATTCACCAACACACTACCATCGAGATATACATGCACCAAAGCACCCGCCTGATTAAGGTGTACCACGTTGAACGAAATACCAAATTTAAGCGGCGTGAGCGCCAGCCCTTTTTTCAGCACAGGGCTGCTTTGATTGAATGTTTTGATCTCTACTTGGCGCTTTGCATAATCACTGCTTACTTCTAGTTCTGCTACTAATTCGTGAATCACATTGTCACGCACTACTTGATCATAGGGGGTGACGTTACGGGTAGTTTTTCCGTAAAAATTACGTTTACGAATAGTCAGCGGATCTTCGCCGAGCTCACGTGCAATGTTATCCATAATCATTTCAATCGCCAGCGCACCTTGTGGGCCGCCAAAGCCCCGAAATGCGGTGGCCGACTGGGTGTTGGTTTGCCCGCAGCTAGCCTTGATTTGTGCATCGCTTAGATAGTAGGCATTATCAAAATGGCATACTGCACGCGCGGCCACGGGGGGCGATAAGTCGGTGGAAAATCCCGCGCGTAGTACCATGTTCACGGCCGCAGCTACAATCCGACCATGTTTGTCATAGCCCACGTCGTAATCGTAATAAAAGCAATGCCGCTTGCCAGTGATCATCATGTCGTCATCACGGTCTAGTCGCAATTTAATTGGCCGTTGTAATTGCTGCGCGCAAACGCTAGCAATGCAAGCAAAAATAGCCGATTGCGATTCCTTGCCGCCAAAGCCGCCACCCATGCGGCGTATTTCTACTGTGATCTGATGTTTGTTTAACTTCAGTGCCTGTGCCACCAAATGTTGCATCTCGCTAGGGTGTTGGGTAGAGCAATACAAGTGCAGGCCATTGTCTTCTTGTGGAATAGCATAGGAAATTTGCCCCTCGAGATAAAACTGCTCTTGCCCGCCTACTTTCAGCGTGCCTTGCAAACGGTGCGGTGCAGTTTCTAATTTTTTAGCTGGCTCGCCTTGCACACACTGCATTGGCGGCACAACAAAATGTTGCTGTGCTTGTGCTTCTTCAGGGGTGAATAGAGCGGGCAAGGGGGTGTAATCAATCTTCGCCTTGTGTGTGGCCATTCGTGCCTGTTCTAAGGTATGAGCTACCACTGCAAAAATTGGTTGGCCGATGTATTGTACTAAGCCGTCTGCCAGGATAGGATCATCTTGGTTAATTGGGCCGCAGTCATTGATTCCAGTGATGTCGCCTGCCTGCAGCACGGCTACTACGCCTTCACTAGCAGTGACTTGGCTTAAGTCAATAGTGTTGATGATCGCATGTGCTTGCTCACTTAGCCCTAGCGCAGCGTGCAGCGTGCCACTTAGCTCAAGCAGATCGTCGATATATGTTGCCTCGCCGCTGGTATGTAGCGCGGCGGATTCATGCGGCGCAGCGTGCGATAGCGATTGCTCGGTGCTCACGTATTAGCCTCATGGTTGAACACACTTAGTTGTGAGACACTTAGTGGTTGTTCTGTGCGGGTTTCAAGATAAAAGCGATATAACAAATTCGCTGCGCTTTGTGCTCGGTTTTGAGCCGAGGCACGCATGTCGCTTAAAGGGGCATAATCTTCAGCAAGTGCTTGCATTGCCGCTTGCACGCTAGCCTCGCTCCAAGGTTGGTCGTTTAGCGTCGCTTCCGCTTTGGTGGCGCGCTTAGGTATAGCTGCTATGCCGCCGAAGGCAATACGCACATCGGTGATCATGTTGTTATGGTCTAACTCAATCGCAAAAGCTGCGCATACAGCAGAAATATCGCTGTCGTAGCGTTTGGATAATTTATGAGTGGCAAAGCGCTGCAAAGGTTTGGGTAACGGTAGGGTAATCGCAGTGATGATTTCATCAGCATGCATCGACTTTTGCATGTAGTCCACATACAAATCTTCTAGCGGCAGATGGCGCTCGCCGCGTTCACTGGTAAGATGAACTTGTGCGCCCAATACAATTAGCCACGGCATGCTATCACCGATTGGTGAGCCATTGGCAACGTTACCGCCTAAGGTGCCCGCGTTACGTACAGGCACCGAAGCAAAGCGCTGCCATTGCTCGTTTATTTGCGGGTAGTGCTTAGCAATTAATTGCAGTGCATCACTTAAGTTCACCGCTGCACCAATATGCAGCCCCTGATCCGTTCGCTGCAATTGGTGCAATTCTGTCACTTGGCCGATATAGATAATATCGCCCAGCGACTTAAGTTGCTTGGTCACCCACAGGCCTACATCAGTGCCTCCCGCCAGCACTGTTGCCTCGGGTTTAGCTGTGCGTAAAGTTATCAGCTGAGCTAAGTTTTTAGGAGCATAAAAATAAGTCACATCGCTGTCGTTTATATTCTTGTCAATGCGGGCAGCCGATATAGAGGGCAGTGTCATAGGCTCTTCGCGTTGCAATGCATTTAGCTGCATGCCTAGCTTGACGTGGTCAAAATTTACGCTAGGCAAATCAAACATCGCTTGCCCTGCCTGCAAAATCGGCTTGTATCCTGTGCAGCGGCACAAGTTGCCGGACAGCGCTGTACGCACTTCTATATCACTTGGTTGAGTGTTATTCGCTTGATGCTCAAGATACATACTCCACAGTGACATGACAAAACCGGGCGTGCAAAAGCCACATTGCGAGCCATTGCAATCCACCATCGCTTGTTGCACTGGGTGCAGCTCGCCGCTTGCTTGGCGTAGGTATTCCACGGTGTACAGCGCCTTGCCATCCAATGTGGGCATGAATTGAATGCAAGCGTTGGCTGCGCGCAAGCGCACGGCCCGCTCATCGGCGATAGTTTGGTGGTTTAACTCTCCCAACACTACAGTACAGGCACCGCAATCGCCTTCGGCGCAGCCTTCTTTGCTGCCTACCAAGTTTTGCTCGGTACGTAAGTATTGCAACACCGTTTGGGTGGGCGGACAGTGGTTTAAATGTATAAGCTTGTCATTAAGCAAAAACTGCAAGCCTTGCGCGCCGGCGGCCTGTTCAGAAGTTGAGGAATTAGAAGCGACCTGCGCCATCAACTACCGCGGTAGGTGCTATAGCTCCACGGCGAGACCAGCAATGGGATGTGGTAATGGTCGTCTTCACTGATCGTAAAGCGCAAACAGATTTCATCAAGAAAGGGCGGCTTTCCTGCAGCTAGCTTGGCTTTAGCAAAATACGGGACTACTTTAAACACTAACTGCCAAGTGCCAAGAGCAAACTCTTGCTCGTTCAGTAATGCAGCATCCACCCGGCCATCGTTATTGGTCACGGCCGATTTGATTAATTCTGATTGGTTGCCGTTAATGCGGTGTAGTTCTAGCTCAATGCCCTCGCCTGGCACACCGCGTGCAGTGTCTAAAACGTGTGTGGTTAAAATGCCCATGATACCCCATTGTTAAGTTTTGGGGTCGTGTACCCCGTTGGGGTCACTATAGCATTTTTGGCTCCGGATTTTGAAGGGCGAAGTTAGCAATAAAGAAGAGAATAAGTATTACTTAAAAGACTTTCTTTAATCGTTAATTAACCGCGTTCCACAAACGCTTTTTCAATCACATAATGTCCTGCATCATTCTTCACAGTTTCTTTAAAGCCGCGTGCGTCTAGCAAAGCCGTTAGATCTTTCAGCATGCCGGGGTTGCCGCAAATCATAAATCGATCGTCTTCGAGGTTAATCTCAGGCATTCCAATGTCGTCTCCAAGTTTGCCTGAGGTGATCAAATCGGTCAGCCGCCCTTGATTGGCATAAGGCTCACGGGTAACAGTGGGATAGTAGATCAGCTTTTGCTTCACCACATCACCAAAGTATTCATTGCTCGGCCACGACTCACGAATAAATTCTTGATAGGCCAACTCAGACACTGCGCGTACGCCATGGGTGAGAATCACTTTATCGAACATCTCGTAAATCTCTGGGTCTTTAATCACGCTTAAAAACGGCGCAATGCCCGTGCCTGTACTCAGTAAGTATAAATTTTTCCCTGGCACTAGACGATCTTTAACCAGCGTACCAGTAGGCTTGGTGCTGACCATCAAATTATCACCCACTTTGAGCTTTTGCAATTGTGAGGTCAGCGGGCCATCTTGCACTTTGATGCTGAAAAACTCCAGATATTCATCATAATTGGCACTGACGATACTGTAAGCACGCATTAAAGGCTTACCTTCGACTTCAATACCGATCATTACAAATTGACCGTTTTCAAAGCGAAACGAATCTTTGCGAGTAGTGCGAAAGCTAAACAAGCGTTCATTCCAGTGATGAACGTAGGTAACAGTTTCGTTAATAATATTAGCCATGTGCAGTACGTGCCTTACGAATTTGACATTAGGGCGGTACGCGATGCAACGCCCATGTGCTTATGTGGATATTGGACGATTTTACCCTAGCAATAACTTGTTCATGCGCTTAACAAAACCGCCTGGGTCTTTAATCGGCGCACCTTCAGCCAAAGCAGCTTGGTCAAACAGTAAGTTCGCCCAATCTTCCAAATCGGCTTGGTCGGCTTTAAGTCCAGTAATTAAGGCGTGATCAGGGTTAATCTCCAAGATTGGTTTAAAATCGGGCATGTCTTGACCCATCGCTTTCATGATGCGCTCCATATTGCCACCCATGGCATTGTCTTCAGCAACTAAGCAACAGGGTGAATCTACTAGGCGGTTCGACATTTTCACGTCTTCTACCCGTTCACCCAATAACTCTTTAATTTTCTCTAAAAGTGGTTTGATGCTCTCTTGCTTGGCTTCTTCCTTTTCTTTTTCGTCTTTAGCGGCCTCGCCCAAGTCAATGTCGCCCTTGGCAATCGATTTAAGCTTTTTACCTTCTACTTCTGGCAATTGGTTGACCACCCATTCGTCGATCGGGTCCGACATCAGCAGTACTTCCTTGCCTTTTTTGCGGAAAATTTCTAAGTGCGGTGAGGCTGCTGCTGAAGCGTGACTATCGGCAGTGATGTAATAAATTTCGTCTTGGTCTTTTTCCATACGGCCGATGTAATCTTCCAGTGATATATCTTGCACATCGTTATCGTTATGCGTCGACGCAAAGCGCAGTAATGGCGTGATGCGGTCATGATTCGCTTGATCCTCGGCGATACCTTCTTTAATGGCCTTGCCGTATTCCTTCCACAAGTTTTGATATTTTTCGCTGTCTTTTTTCGCTAGCTTTTTCAGCTCACCTAAGATTTTCTTGGTAGAGGCATTACGGATCTTCGTTAATTGTGGATTATCTTGTAGAAATTCACGCGAAATGTTCAGCGGCAAATCTTGTGCATCCACCAAGCCGCGAATAAAGCGCAGGTAGTTGGGCATCAAATTTTTAGTGTCGTCTGAGATAAACACGCGCTTGACGTATAATTTGACACCATTGCGCTGCTCGCGATCCCATAAATCAAAAGGTGCGCGTGCAGGGATGAAAAACAGTGAGTTGTATTCCAAGGTGCCTTCTACACGGTTGTGCAAAGTTAGGGCAGGTGGCTCAGGGTCATAGCTCAAGCCCGTGTAAAAACTGTTGTACTCGTCTTCGCTAATCTCATTGTGCGGCTTAGCCCAGATGGGCGTGCCGCCATTGATTTGCTCGTATTCAGGCACGTCGATGACGTCCTTCTTTTTTCCTTTTTCCTTGCCGTCCTCATCTAGATCGGGCACGGTGGGCTTAACCATCATAATCGGCATCGAGATATGGTTCGAGTACTTACGAATAATCTCACGTACGCGGTAGTCGCCAGCAAACTCTTTGCTGTCTTTATTTAGCTTGATGGTGATTTGCGTGCCGCGACTGTCTTTGGCCACTTCTTCTAGTGTGTATTCACCGTCGCCTTTTGATACCCACTTGGTGCCACTTTTCTCGCCTGCACGGCGTGTAATCAACTCCACTGATTTGGACACCAAAAAGGCCGAGTAAAAACCCACACCAAATTGTCCGATCAAGTTAGCATCGTCTTCTTTGGCTTCGTTCATTTTTTCGATAAACGCCTTGGTGCCTGATTGCGCGATGGTGCCGATGTTAGTCACTACCTCGTCGCGGTTCATACCAATACCATTGTCGCTGATGGTGATAGTGTTTTTCTTTTCATCCAAATCAATTTGCACTTGTAGCGAATCGTCATCTTCCAGCAAGCTGTTGTCTGACAGTGCTTCAAAGCGCAGTTTATCGCAGGCGTCAGAAGCGTTGGAGATCAGTTCACGCAAGAATATTTCTTTGTTGGTATACAAAGAATGGATCATTAAATGCAGCAGTTGTTTTACTTCGGTTTGAAACGAGTGCTTTTCTACTTTTTTGCTGGTAGCCATATTTTTTCTTCGACAGTAAACGTAAATGAATTTAAAACCTGCTCAAAAGATTGGGGCTATTTCAGGCTTTTCAAGCAAAGGGTAGGGCATTTTATTGGAGTATTCTCTGCGAGATTTATTTGGCATCAGTAAACGCGACCATATCGCCACAGATGAGTATTACCTATTCCGCCATTTGCTCCGAATTTGCATGCCAAATGCATGTTCTTTATCATTCGCGCTGTTCACAAAAAAGGCCAGCCGAAGCTGACCTTTTTACTTGGCAAGCCAGAATGGCTTGCTGTTTGCAGTCTAATAACTGACTACTGTCCAGTAACGTCTACAATTTCAACTCGACGATTAGCTGCACGGCCTGCGTCGGTGTCATTAGTCGCCACAGGGCGTGACTCGCCAAAAGAGCGAACGGTCATGCTGTCAGCAGGGATACCGTTTTGTACTAAGTAGTTGTAAACAGCTTGTGCACGATGCTGACCTAAGCCTTGGTTATACTCCTCTGAACCTACGCTATCGGTGTGACCACCAATCTCTAAGTTAGATCCGCCATGTGCTTTTAGCTGTGCCACAGCGCTATTCAAGTTGCTAATCGCTGTTGAGCTAAATGCAGCGCTATCAAATGCAAAGTTGGTGCCGCTAAAGCTTAAGATGATTTCGCAGCCGCGAGCATCTACTTTGGCACCTGCACGTGTGTCTGGGCATTCATCTACATTGTCAAGCACGCCGTCGCCATCGGCATCGCCGATCACGGCCGGTGCTGGCGCTGGCGCCGGCGTAGCAGGCATTACTTTAATTTCTGCTGGTGTTACTTTGGCGCTGCCACAGCCGGCTACTAATACTGCCGTCATTGCAACGATTGAGAGTTTTAAAGGTAGTTTCATGTTGTTATCCTGTTTTTATATTGAGAAAGCAGAAACGCAGCCCGTTTTTTAATCTATTGGTCAATCGTTTCTAGGGTTAATTTTTAGCCATCATATCTTACTTGCTATCCATCTGTTTTATTAAGTAAGCCTAATGACGTCAATTTATATAACCTATAATATTATATAAACTATAATAAATTTGATGGAATCTGCGATTTTATCATCGACATCACAGAAGATACTTGATCGTCCGCTAAAAACTCGGCTAAAGCTCCTTCAGATCGGCTCAATTCCTGTTTAAGGTCTTCTTTCATGCTAACCAAGTTGCTATCACTTAATGCATCGGGTCTGTCAGGATCAAAGTTGTAACGTTGCATGATGTCTTTGCCGTTAGCGGCAGACTCTTCTAAAACAGGCTTTACCTGCTCAATTTGCTCATTGCTTAAGCCCATTTTGGCTAGCAACATCTGCGCTAAGATATGCTTAGGGTCATCCCCACTCAAAGAACTTACGGCATCATCTGCATAGCTGGGTAAGCTTATAATTCCACCTATTAAGGCAAAATATAGGCCAAAAGCAGTAATCATAATTGCTTTGTGGCCCACTTTGTACAAAGACTTAGCTGTTGTCATCAAGATGTTATA
>CALIFM010000189.1 GCA_938021685.1 uncultured Gammaproteobacteria bacterium
TATTGAACTGATTGCTCTCATTGGCTTTGCCTATGTGTGTAGCTTGTTCTTTATTGCTTATCGGGGTGACAAAAACCTTAATCGCTTGTTTTTGAAAAACAAAGCAGTGGTATATAGCTTGTCTTTGGCTGTGTATTGCTCGTCGTGGACATTTTTTGGTGCGGTTGGCAACGCCACACGCAATGGCTGGGATTACTTTGCGATTTACTTAGGCCCCATCATATTATTTTTGTTCGGTCATCGCCTCATCAGCCGCATTATCATCACCAGCAAAAAGTACAACATTACCTCAGTGTCTGACTTTATATCCTCGCGCTTCGGGAAAAGCCGCAATGTTGCGGTATTGGTCACGCTGATTGCCACCATCGGCTCATTACCTTACATTTCTTTGCAGTTGCAAGCCATATCGATGTCATTCCACGCTCTCACTGAGCCTTCAATACCACTAAGATCACACAGTACAAGCTTATTTAGCGACACGGCATTTTACGGCGCGGTGCTACTGGCAGTATTCTCGATTTTATTCGGCACTCGTCATCTAAGCGCAACCGAGCATCACCGCGGCATGATCCATGCAATTGCGTTTGAGTCTATTATCAAACTGATAGCCATTTTATTTATCGCCATCTTTGCCACCTCAGTACTGCTAGCTAATAACGATTTTACACAGCTCTCGCAGCTGCCACTTGGATTGATTCAAAAGCCCGAAAGCGCTTATGACATTGACTTCATGGTGCAATTATTGCTCAGCATGGGCGCTATTATCTTGCTACCACGTCAATTTCAAGTCACCGTAGTTGAAGCCGATGGCCATGAAGCGATGCGCACTGCACGCTGGTTGTTGCCCTTGTATTTATTCATTATTAGTTTAGTGGTTGTGCCCATTGCAATGGCAGGCGTCGCCTCATTATCGGGTAATGCGCATTCCGATTTATTTGTGCTGAACCTGCCTTTACAAGGTCAGAATTATTCCTTGGCTACCTTTGCCTTCATTGGGGGTCTATCAGCAGCCACGGGGATGGTCATTGTTGGTTCCATCAGCTTAAGCACCATGATTTGTAACGACATCGTAATGCCGATGTTGATTCGAATTAAAAAATTCGACATTCTCAGTCACCCTAATTTAACGCAAATCATTCTCAAAATTCGTCGTGCGTCGATCTTGCTATTGATGATTGCATCCTATGGCTTTTATCGCTTGTCCAGTAATCAACAAGGTTTAGCCAATATGGGATTGCTATCATTCGCTGCCATTATGCAATTGGCGCCTGCAATGATCGCGGCTTTATTTTGGCAACGTGCTAACCAAAAAGGCGTGGTACTGGGCTTAATTACCGGGTTTTTAGTGTGGGCATACTGCTTGCTGTTACCTAACTTTGTGGACGCCCATGCGCTTGACACCGCCTTTACTACGTTTACATGGCTACATCCGCAGCACTTATTCAACTTAGGGCAGTTATCACCGTTATCACATGGTGTGATTTGGAGCTTACTTTTAAACACAATGGCCTTAATTTTTGGCTCACTGTATGCCACACCGACCTTACTTGATAAAATTCAAGCCAGCCTGTTTACGCGCTTAACGCCCAAGCAGTATGGCTTGGTACAGCGCGATATCAGCCATCAGCTGGCCACTGTAGCCAAGGCTCGGGAACTAGCTGAAAGTATTTTAGGCGCACCCAAAGCAGCCGCTTTGTTCAACACCATCGAAAGCAAGCGCAAAGCACCCCTACAAAACGGCAACCCCATCGATCGCGGCATGATTGAAGAACTTGAAAAATCCATTGCCAGTGTTATTGGTGCTTCGTCGGCAAGCCACATCATCACCACACAATTGTTAGGAGAAAATGTCAGCGCAGAAGACTTATTCCTAATGATGGATGAAACCAGCCAAGCGCTGCAATTTAATCAAGAAATATTAAGCGCTAGCTTTGAAAACATTCGCCAAGGCATTTGCGTGGTAGACAAAGACTTGCAATTAGTTGCGTGGAATAGCCGCTTTAAAAATCTATTCAATTGCCCTGCCAAGCTGCTGCAAGTAGGCGCACCGATCGAGAAGCTACTGGCTCATATTGAAAACAAGGTCGAGCCAGACAATACAGCCATGCATACCCTAATCGCCGAGCAGCTTAGCTGTTATCAGTCGGGCGAAACCCATACTTCCGAAGCTTGGTATTCACCCAACACTTGTATTCAAATCCAAGGCAATGCCATCCCCAGCGGCGGCTATGTCAGTAGCTATACCGACATCACTGAGCAAAAACTTGTAGAACAAGCACTACGCTCCAGCGAACAAAAAATTCGCTTGTACACCAACAACTTGCCATTGATGCTGAGCTTTGTAGGCAAAGATGGCGGCTTATTGTTTGCTAACAAGGCCTATTCTCAGTTTTTACAAAACGCTAGCAGCAATGATGACGCTCAAAATATTGTGACAATTTTTGAGCCAGACTCACAGCGGCAGTGCGTGGCTAATGCAAAATTAGCTCTACAAGGGCAAGCGATGCAATTTAAAGCCACCCTGCGTGATAACAAGCAACAAGCTGCACACTATCAAATCAACTACATTCCACAAATTGATGAAACAGGCGATGTAGAGGGTTATTTCTCTATTTATCAAAACATCACCCAAAATGTATTGGCTGAAGATATTTTGAAACAAACCAACGAAGACCTAGAAGAACGAGTGCAAGCGCGGACGCGCGATTTAGAGGCTCTGAATCAACAGCTGCAAACAGAGAACACAACTAGCCGTCAGCTTTCTCAAAAGCTCGAAGAAGTGACCAAAAGTAAAACACGCTTTTTGGCCGCCGCCAGTCATGATCTCCTACAACCAATCAATGCAGCACGTTTGTTCACCCACAGCATGATGGACAATAAAGCCGACAAAAGCGCTAGAGTGGACTCCATTCTGAATAAGATTGATAGCTCTTTAGTAAGCGCCGACCAATTACTGCGCGCTTTGTTGGATATCTCAAAATTAGATGCTGGCTCACTTACTCCAGAAATCACCCGCTTCGACATCGGCGAGCTGTTGGCCGAGCTAAAAAGTGAAATGACCCCTTTTGCGCAAAAGAAGGGTATTCAACTGCGCTTCGTTCATACCGACATGCGGGTTGAATCAGACCGTGCCTTATTGCGCTCGGTCCTGCAAAATCTGATTTCCAACGCACTGCGCTATACGCGCTCTGGCCGCATTTTAGTCGGAGCACGCCGCCAAAGAAAACATATTAAGCTGCAGGTGATCGACACTGGCATTGGTATTAAAAAATCTGATTTAAACAACATTTTCACCGAGTTTCACCGTATCAATCCCAGCAATAATAATCAAGAAGAACAAGGCTTGGGCTTGGGTTTAGCAATCACAAAACGGGTCAGCCAAATTTTAAAACATGATATTAGCGTGCAGTCTGAATTTGGTAAAGGCAGTGCCTTTAGTGTTACCGTGCCGCGCGTCTTAGGCAAGGTGGTTGAGCTGCCGCAGCAAAGCAGCTGGACACCCGCCAATAAATTAAAAGGTTTACGGGTCTTGTATCTTGAAAACTCGCCGCAAGTTATGCAAGCAGCTAAGGCCTTATTGACCAGTTGGCAATGCGAAGCAACTTGCTGTCAGACTTATGCTGCTGCAGTAGAGGCGTACCAAAGCCAAGAGATTGACGTGGTGATAGCTGATTATCGTTTAGACGAAGCGGAAACAGGCCTTGATTTCTTAATGCAATTGAATCAGTCAACTCAACATTTATCGGGCATTTTAGTCACCGCCGAGCAAGACCCTGCAATAAAGACTGCAACCCATGATGCGGGGTTTTTCTTTTTAGCCAAGCCTGTCGACCCTGCTGCCTTAAAGAATATTTTGGTGCGCCTCGGCAATGTACCAAACAAACGCCTAGCTAAACAAGCTTAGTTAGTTACTGGCTTTAACTCGGTTGGTGTTAATTCACTCAAAGTGCGTGCCATCAGCACCGCTTGAGTACGAGTGCGTACATCTAACTTCTTATAGATGGATGTGATATGTGCTTTGACCGTTGCCTCGGTGATGCTCATCTCATAAGCGATCTGCTTGTTCATTTGCCCTTCGCACAAGAAGTAAAATACCCGTAATTGCGCTGGAGTGAGGCTAGAAACTTTAGCAATATTGTCCAGTTCTGTTTGCTCCGCTTCCGTTACATTATTACGCACCTTCTGCGGCACAAACACTTCACCGGCATTGACCGCTTCGATGGTTTCACGGATTTCACCCAAACTAGCTGATTTAAAGATATATGCCGATGCCCCTGCCTGAATACAAGCACGCACGGTGGCACTATCCTCAGTGGCCGACACCACAATAATCGGCAACTGCGGGTACATGCCTTTAATCATCATCAAGCCTGTTAAGCCTTCGGTATCGGGCATTTTTAAATCCAGCAACAGCAAGGTGATGGGCTCTTGCTCTAACAGCGCTTTGGTTTCGCTTAAGGACTCAAGCTCTACGATGTTTGCTTCATCAAACAACGGCGTCACCGTTTCACGCAGCGCTTGGCGAAACAAAGGATGGTCGTCAGCGATAATGATGGTGTTGCTCATACTGTTTTATTAACCGTGCATTGTTGCCAGATTATAGTTTGCCATTATTGGAACCTTAATCATAAACAATTTGCAGCTACGGCGTTTTAGACTTTCGTCGCATTTAGAGTACACTTAGCTTTACCTAAAATGCTTAAATCAAATTTAATTAGCATCAAAACAATAAGCCAACACACATGTTGCGCTGTATACGCTATCAATAGGAGCCAAAACCATGTCTGATAAATACCCCGTTTCTGCCGATATTGCCCGCACCGCCCACGTCAATGCTAAGCAATATGCCGATCTGTATAAACAATCTATTGATGACCCCGCTGCTTTCTGGGCCGAGCAGGCCGACCAATATATCAGCTGGTCAAAGCCATGGGACACGGTGGTAGACTGGAGCTTTGACCAAGACGATTTACATATCGAATGGTTTAAAGGCGCAACATTGAATGTCTCTTATAATTGTCTTGACCGGCACCTAGCCACTCGCGGCGACCAAACAGCGATTATCTGGGAAAGCGATGACCCGAATGTAGATGAGAAGATCACTTACAAGCAGCTGCATAAAGAAGTATGTCAGCTTGCAAATGTACTGCTAGGACGTGGCGTTAAAAAAGGTGACCGCGTATCCATCTATATGCCGATGGTGCCGCAAGCAGCGGTGGCAATGTTGGCCTGCACTCGCATCGGCGCAGTGCATTCGATTGTATTTGGCGGCTTTTCTCCCGAAGCCTTGGCTAGCCGTATCAAAGACTCCGACTGTCAAGTACTGATCACAGCCGACCAATCAATCCGCGGTGGTAAGCGTATCCCACTCAAAGACAATGCCGACACCGCGCTTGAAAGTTGCCCTAATGTACACACCTGCGTGGTGGTCAAGCACGGCGGCGATGCCGTAGCATGGGATGACAAGCGCGATGTATGGTATCAAGAAGCAGTGGCCGCTGCTTCGACCGATTGTGAGCCGGTAGAGATGAATGCAGAAGACCCGCTATTCATCCTCTACACCTCAGGCTCCACCGGTCAACCCAAAGGCGTATTGCACACCACTGGCGGCTATATGGTGCAAGCGGCCATGACCCACAAGCTGGTATTTGATTATAAAGATGGCGAAGTATATTGGTGTACTGCCGATGTGGGCTGGGTAACGGGCCATACCTATATCGTATACGGCCCCTTGGCTAATGGCGCCACCACCCTGATGTTCGAGGGCATTCCTACCTATCCCGATATTTCACGCTTTTGGCAAATCTGCGACAAGCACCAAGTAGCTAGCTTTTACACCGCGCCGACGGCAATTCGTTCACTGATGGGCGCAGGTGACGAGCCAGTAAAGAAAACCTCACGCAGCTCCTTGCGCTTGCTGGGCACAGTGGGCGAGCCGATCAACCCAGAAGCTTGGGAGTGGTATCACAAGGTCGTCGGCGATGGCCGCTGCCCGATTGTAGATACTTGGTGGCAAACCGAAACTGGCGCCCACATGATGACCCCGTTGCCAGGCGCAACCGAGCTAAAGCCCGGCTCAGCCTGTGTGCCATTTTTTGGCGTACAACCCTGCTTGCTGGACGATGAAGGTAAAGAGATTGAAGGCAATCCAGCTTCAGGCAATCTTGCCATTAAGCATCCCTGGCCTAGTCAGATGCGCACAGTATATGGTGACCACAAGCGCTTTTATGAAACTTACTTTGCGATGTTTAAAGGCTATTACTTCACTGGCGACGGCGCACGCCGTGATGAAGATGGCTATTACTGGATCACTGGTCGCGTAGACGATGTGCTGAACATCTCTGGCCATCGCTTGGGCACAGCCGAGATTGAATCAGCGCTGGTGCTACACAAAGACGTAGCAGAGGCTGCTGTAGTAGGTTATCCACACGAACTGACCGGCCAAGGTATTTATGCCTATGTCACCCCAATGTCTGGTATAGAAGCCACCGACGAAATGATTACTGAGTTAGTCGCTTTGGTGCGCAAAGAAATCGGCCCGATTGCCAAAGTAAATATTATCCAATGGGCACCGGGTCTGCCAAAAACACGGTCAGGTAAAATCATGCGCCGCATTTTGCGCAAAATCGCCGCCAACGAAGTGACCGAACTGGGCGACACTTCAACCTTGGCCGATCCAAGCGTGGTGGAAGAGCTAATCAGTAATCGCAAGAATACCTAAAGTACCTATGACATAGGTGTGCCTTGACAAGGCACACTTAAGCCAAGCATCTTTCAGTTGAGTGTTGATTTAAGCTAAAGTTGCTTACATAACATCATCGAGAAAGTATTATGCCTCTTGCACATAGAAACTGGGTGCCCGCGCAAAGCGAACACCGCGTACAGGCGATTGCGAAAAACACTGCATTACAATCTTCAAGCGCGCTTGCTGATAAAATAAATACACTGGCCAAGCGCAACCAGCAAATTCACGAGCAAGACTGCTTTAACCTAAACCCTGCCACCAATGTGATGAACCCCAAGGAAGAAGCTTTGCTAGCTACAGGGTTAGGATCTCGCCCATCACTGGGTTATCCGGGTGACAAGTATGAAATGGGCCTTGAAGCGATTGAAGAAATCGAGGTGATTGCCGCTGAACTATGTGCAGAAGTGTTTAATGCTCAATTTGCAGAAATCCGCGTGCCCTCCGGCGCAATTGCTAATCTCTATGGCTTTATGGCCACTTGCAAACCCGGCGACACCATCATTGCACCGCCTGCGTCTATCGGCGGCCATGTCACCCACCATCTCGACGGCTGCGCAGGGCTCTACGGCTTGAACATCGTCGAAGCACCCGTTAATGCCGACGGCTACACCGTCGACCTTGATGGCTTGCGCAAGCTGGCTAAAACCGAAAGGCCCAAATTAATTACTCTTGGTGCCAGCCTTAACTTATTTGAACATCCAGTTGCACAGGTACGCGCCATCGTCGATGAAGTCGGTGCAAAGCTCATGTTTGATGCTGCTCACCAATGCGGCATTATCGCAGGCGGCGCATGGCTAAACCCGCTGGACGAAGGTGCACACTTTATGACGATGAGCACTTATAAAAGCCTTGGTGGGCCTGCTGGTGGTTTAATCGTCTCAAATGACGCTGACATCGTTGAGCGCCTTGATGCCATCGCTTTTCCAGGCATGACCGCCAATTTCGATGCTGCAAAATCAGCCGCATTAGCAGTATCAATGCTAGATTGGCGTGAGCACGGTGCAGCCTACTCCGCTGAGATGATCAAATTGGCACAAAGTTTCGCCAACGCCTTAGACAAAGAAGGTTTGCCGGTGTTTGCCAAAGCACAAGGTTTTACTCACTCACACCAGTTTGCCATTGAAGCAGCTGAGTTTAGCGGTGGACAAGCTGCATCGAAAAAACTGCGTCAAGCAGGTTTCCTAGCCTGCGGTATTGGCCTGCCGATCGAATCCGTTACTGGCGACATGAACGGTTTACGCTTTGGCACGCCTGAGTTGGTACGCTGGGGTGTTAAGTGCAATCACACTCCTGCCATTGCTACGCTAGTTGCTCGCGCATTACGTTCCAGTAACCCTGAAAGTATTGCCCCAGAAACAAAGCAACTAAGACAACAATATAAGCAGCTGCACTTCATTTTATGATGTTTTTTAATAAATAAAAGCTAACCGACAGCCTTTAAAATTAAACCAGCTTGAGTATACTAACAAGTCGAACCAAAGGTAACGATCAACAATGAAAAAAGCTATTAGCAGCCCAACAGAAACCAGCATTATCGCTAAAGAAACTACGATCAAAGGTGACATCGACTTTGTAGGTAACTTAGTAGTTGAAGGCACGATTGAAAGCCAAGTACGTGGCTCAGAATTAACTGTGCAGCAAAGCGGCAAAGTAATAGGTGCAGTAAATGTAGATTTGCTTAATTGCCACGGCACTATCGAAGGTGACGTTCATACTAAGCACTTAACCATGTTTGGCACCGCCGTCATCACTGGCAAGGTGCACACTAGCGTGCTAGAGACAGCTGCAGGTTCTATGATCAATGGTCACATCACGATGAAGCCGAAAAATGCACCTGCCGCCATTCCAAACTTAAGCGATCAGGCCCAGAAAAAGAAAGCACAAAAAGCGTAAGCTTTACGTTTTGATTCGCCAAATTTGCTATTCGTTTGCAGCTGGCCTGCAAAAGGCTGCCTCTTACTACGATGTAGATAAACTTACTTAGATGAGCAAAAAAAACTCTGCGGGCAAGACTCCGGTTAATTTTATTCGGCAGATCATTCAAAATGACCTAGATACAGATAAACACGACCACATCATCACCCGCTTTCCACCGGAGCCAAACGGATACCTACACATTGGCCATGCCAAGTCTATCTGTCTAAATTTTGGTGTCGCCGGTGATTTTTCTGGTCAGTGTAACCTGCGGTTTGATGATACTAACCCAGAAAAAGAAGACGAAGAGTACGTCACTTCGATTCAAGAAGACGTTAAATGGTTGGGTTTTGACTGGGGTGACCACATTTATTACTCATCGGATTATTTCGAGCAATTATTCAACTTCGCTAATGAGCTGATCGACAAAGGCTTGGCCTACGTTGACAGCCAGGACGCCGAAACTATGCGCGAAAACCGCGGTACGCTCACTGAGCCCGGTATCGACAGCCCATACCGCAGTCGCAGTCCACAAGAAAACAGTCAATTATTTGCCCAGATGCGTGCTGGCGAATTTGAAAATGGCAAGCATGTGCTGCGCGCCAAAATCGACATGGCTTCACCCAACATCAACCTGCGCGACCCTGTGCTATACCGCATTCGCCACGTACCACACCAACGCAGCGGTGATGAGTGGTGCATCTATCCTTTGTACGATTACACCCACTGTATCTCGGATGCTTTGGAAGGCGTCACCCACTCCTTATGCACTCTGGAGTTTGAAGACCATCGCCCCTTATACGACTGGGTACTAGATAACATCAGCATCCCCTCTCATCCTCGACAAATTGAGTTTTCGCGTTTGAACCTTGACTACACCGTGATGAGCAAGCGCCTGTTGACCCAACTAGTAGAGCAAAATCACGTGGATGGCTGGAATGACCCGCGCATGCCCACGATTTCAGGCTTAAAGCGCCGTGGCTATACACCTGCCTCCATCCGTGAATTTGCTAATCGCGTAGGCGTCACTAAGAAAACCAATATCGTGGAATATTCATCACTGGAAAGTTGCATCCGCGACGAGCTAGACCCCACTGCGCCGCGCGCAATGGCCGTCATTGACCCGATAAAAGTCACCCTCACCAATTACCCAAAAGGCGAACTGGAAACCTTAACCGTACGCAACCACCCCAAAGACGAAACAATGGGCACGCGCGAGCTCAGCTTTGGTGAGCATTTGTACATTGAGCGTGATGACTTCATGCTAGACCCGCCGAAAGAATTCTTCCGCTTAAGCCCTGGCGGTCGGGTACGGCTGCGCAATGCTTATGTAATTACCTGCGATGAAGTAATCTATGATGACGCGGGCGAGCCGACTGAGCTGCTGTGCAGTTACTCACTCGAAACCAAAGGTGGCAAGCCACCTGCTGATGGCCAAAAAGTGAAAGCCATCATTCACTGGGTGAGCGCTGAAACCGCGATCGACGGCGAGGTGCGCTTGTATGACCGCTTGTTTAGCGAACCCAACCCATTGGCAAATAAAGATCAAGACTTCACTGCCAGCCTCAATCCAAATTCACTAGTGCGCTTGCAAAACAGCAAACTAGAACCCAGTTTAATGGATGTAGATGCTGAGCAACGCTTTCAATTTGAACGCTTGGGTTACTTTATGCTGGATTCAAAAGACCATCAAGCAAGCAAGCCAGTGTTTAATCGTATCGTCACCCTGCGTGATGCTTGGGCGAAAATCAACAAGTAGCCACGCCTCGGCAGGGCCACCTTATATATCTGACGCAATCAGCTTCTACTTATGACACAATTTTTTGCAGCATACGGCTTGTTTTTACTCAAGGCCATCACGGTGGTGATCGCAATTTTAGCCACGGTGGGCGGCGCCATGGCGTTATCAATGCGCAACAATCGCAGTGGCAGCGCCAGCGCACGCGGCGAACGCCTTGAAATTACCAGCATGAATGAAACCTACACCTCCATGCATGATGCATTGCAAGATGCATTACTTAGCCCTGCACAGCTTAAAGTACAGAACAAGCTAAAAGCCAAAGAAGAAAAGGCCAAGGCTAAAGAAGAAAAAAAACAAGCCAAACGCAACAAACCTAAAGATACTGACAGCAAGACCGAGGCTGACGATTATAAAAAACGCTTGTACGTACTGGATTTTGACGGCGACATTAAAGCCTCAGCGGTCGATGCCTTACGTCAAGAAATCACAGCCGTGCTTACCATGGCTAACGAAAAAGATGAGATTTTAGTGCGCGTAGAAAGCGGTGGCGGTGAAGTACATTCTTACGGCTTGGCTGCTTCACAGTTGCAACGCATTCGTGACAAGGAAATTCCACTGACTATTGCGGTCGACAAAGTGGCAGCCAGTGGCGGCTACTTAATGGCCTGCGTGGGCGATAAGATTCTCGCCGCACCGTTTGCGATTCTAGGGTCAATTGGCGTAATCGCGCAGATTCCTAACTTACATAAAGTATTGAAGAAGAACGATATCGACATCGAGCAACTGACGGCTGGCGAATACAAGCGTACTTTAACTTTACTCGGCGAAAACACCGACAAAGCTCGCACTAAAATGCAAGAAGAGCTAGAGGAAGTGCATCAGCTATTCAAGAACTTTGTACTAGAGCGTCGCCCACAATTAGACGTAAAAGAAGTGGCGACTGGCGAGCATTGGCTAGGCAGTCGTGCGCTCGAATTGAAATTGGTAGATGAATTAGTGACTAGCGACGATTACATCATGGCGCAGCGCGACAATAGCGACATTATTGAAGTAGCGATTAAGCAGCGTCGCAGCCTGATGGAAAAAGTAACGGGTCGCTTTGCCAGTGTGTTGGCACGGTTTGGCGTAGAGCCGACTTCCAATCAGCCGTACCCTAAATACCTATAAATCTAAATCGAGAATGACGAGCCACAGCCGCAAGTAGTGGCTGCATTAGGATTGTTGACGATAAAACGGCTGCCTTGCAAGTCGTCTTTAAAGTCCACTTCGGCATCTTCAAGGTATTGCATGCTCAGTGGGTCCACCAACACACTCACACCGCCGTGGTCTAGCACGATGTCATCTTCCAAAGCTTCTTCGTCCAACTGAAAGCCGTATTGAAACCCAGAACAGCCGCCACCTTGGATATAAACTCTAAACTTCAGGTTATCTTGCTGCTTGTTGGCGATCAGCTCGTTGATACGACCAATGGCGCTGTCGCTGACGGTAAAGGTGTCGATGCTCATAATGTTTGCAAAAATAATGCGATTTAATTAATTATCGGGGCTAAGCGGTTGCAATTCAATTACCTTGTGCAAATAGTTTTCGCCTACAACCAAGGCACAAATAAACTTAAGCACTTGCTCTGGTATAATATTGCCCTTATATAATAACAACAGGCAACGATGCTAGACCACCTTAATGCAGCGGTCGGCAAACTGTCCACGATGTAACATCAACCAAACAATCAAACCTATTATGACATACCAACATATTGAAATCCCAAAGTCAGGTAAAAAAATCACGGTAAAAGACGGTGCATTAAACGTACCTGACCAACCCATTTTAGGTTTTGTTGAAGGCGATGGCATTGGTCCAGATATCACCGCTGCTGCCTTGCGAGTGCTAGACACAGCAGTTGAGAAAGCTTACGGCGGCAAACGCAAGATCAACTGGTGCGAGCTTTATATGGGTGAAAAAGCGGCCAGCGTATATAACGGCGACTATTTCCCAGCGGAAACTCTAGAAGCTATCAGTGATTTACACGTGGCGATCAAAGGCCCACTGACCACGCCTATTGGTGGCGGCTTTCGTTCTTTGAACGTGTCGCTGCGCCAAGAAATGGACCTATATGCTTGTGTACGTCCAGTTAAATATTTTGATGGCGTGCCTTCTCCATTGAAGCATCCTGAAGATGTCGATGTAGTGATTTTCCGTGAAAACACTGAGGACGTATATGCTGGCATTGAGTACGAAGCCGGCACACC
>CALIFM010000190.1 GCA_938021685.1 uncultured Gammaproteobacteria bacterium
TTAATGATAAATCAATGCACTCTTATCAGCGAGTGAGTGGCTTGTTTTCTCCTATTTTAGCGAAGGTGGATGCATTGGCAGCACAAACCCAGCAGGATGCAAATCGTATCGAAAAACTAGGTGCACAGCCGTCACGAGTGCAAGTGGTGGGCAGCCTAAAGTATGACCATGCAGCCAGCGCTGAAGCTTCACAAGCATTAAAAAAGCAGCTGCGCAGCGAGCCTAAATTACTGTGGGTGGCCGCTAGCACGCATGAAGGTGAGGACGCGATGGTGCTTTCTGTGCAGCAAGTCTTGCTGCAACAGCATAATGCTTTATTGGTATTGGCACCACGTCACCCAGAACGCTTTGACACTGTCTATGCTTTGTGCATGCAAAATGTAGCTACGCAACGCTGGTCAACGCTTAAGCCCAATGAGCGTATCGATGAAAGCACTCAAGTGGTCTTGCTTGATAGCATTGGTCAGTTACGTGAATTTATCGCTAGTGCAGAGTGGTGTTTTGTTGGTGGTAGTTTGGTACCCGTGGGCGGGCATAATGTCTTGGAAGCTTGCCAAGCGGGTGTGCCCGTGCTTTTTGGCTCTCACATGCATAAAACTAAGCAAATTGCGGCAGATGTGTTACAACACCAAGCAGGCTTTCAGGTTGATGATGTAGATGAGTTTGAACAGCGTGTATTGCAGTTAGCGATTGAGCCTGAGTTGCGTAAGCAAGTGGGCGAAAACGGTCGTAAACTGATAGCGCAAAACCAAGGTGCACTGAGCGCCACTTTGGATTTAGTGGCCGATTTATTATCAAAGCGGTGTGAATAAAGCAACAAGCAAGTAAGGGAATGAATAATGGCTAAATGGGAAGAGAAGGCAAAGCAACTGAGATGGGGCATGAACTTATGGCCACCATTTTGGGCATCAGGCATCCGTGTGCAATATGTGGCAACCGATTGGAGTAGCGCTAAAGTACGTTTGCGTATGTATTGGTTTAACCGCAATTACGTCAAAGTGCACTATGGTGGCTCATTGTTTTCGATGACTGATCCGTTTTATATGCTGTTGTTGTTAAAAAAAATGGGAAAGGGATACATAGTATGGGACAAGAAAGCCGAGATTAAGTATATCAAGGCTGTGCAAGAAGATGTGTTTGCCGAGTTCAATGTGGATGATGAGCAGGTAGCGTTATATAAACAGCGCTTAGAAACCGAACAAAGCGTGGAGCCAGTATTTGAGGTGGATATTACCAATGAGGAGGGTGAAGTAGTTGCCAAAGTATGGAAAACGCTTTATATCGCCAAGAAACGGCCTAAGTAAAACCGAGTAGTTTAATTGGTCAAGATGGCTATTAGAGCTTAGTCATCTAGATCGTGTTTTAAAGAATCACCGGCTGCTAGTTTTCGGTCACGTTGACGTTGTTTGTCTTGCCGCCACATAATCCACGCCGCCAACAGCACGCCAATTGCCACAGTTACAATCATAATGGTGGCCAATGCATTGATGTCCGGCCGCAGGCCGAGACGAATGCGCGAATAAATTAAAATTGGCAGGGTATTTGAGCCCGGGCCAGTTACAAAGCTTGCGATTACCAGGTCATCTAGTGACAAGGTGAATGCCAATAGCCAGCCGGCCAGCATGCCGGGGGCCAGTATTGGCAAGGTGATGTCTAGTAGCACTCTAAAGGGTTTGGCGCCTAGGTCCAACGCTGCGTCTTCTAAAGACTCATCCATTCCCGATAATCGCGATTGAATAATCACGGCTACGTAGGCCATTGAAAAGGTGATGTGTGCAATGGTGATGGTGGTAAAGCCGCGTGCAGATGGCCAGCCGATGAGCTGTGATAAGGTAATAAACAGCAGTAATAGCGATAAACCAGTGATCACTTCTGGCATTACTAGCGGGGCGCTAATCATGCCCGAGAACAAGGTGCGGCCCTTGAAGCGGCCAAAGCGTACTAGGGCTAAGCCTGCTAGCGATCCCAGCAGTGTAGCAAAGCAAGCGTTGACAAAGGCAATTTTGAGGCTAAGCATCACCGCCTCCCAAACTTCAGGGCTTTCAAATAATTTGGTATACCAACGGGTTGACCAGCCGCCCCATATGGGTACTAGCTTAGAGTAATTAAACGAATAAATGATTAGTATAAAGATCGGCACATATAAAAAGGCCAAACCAAAGCACAGCATGGAGAACAGAAAAGTTGAACGTTTTTTCTGCATTAGTGTGCTGCGCTCTCGCGAGATTGCATGCGCTGGTAAAGCATCATTGGCGCCACTAGCACAATCAACAGCACAATGGCGACCGCGGAGGCTACCGGCCAATCGTGGTTACTATTAAACTCATTAAATAGCACATTGCCAATCATTAATACATTGCCGCCGCCGAGCAAATCAGGAATGACGTATTCGCCTGTTGCGGGTATAAATACCAGCAGTGAGCCTGCGACAATGCCCGGTAAGGTCAGTGGCAGAGTGACAGTTAAGAAGGTGGTGATCGGCTTTGCGCCTAAATCAGAGGCCGCTTCATGTAGGCTCATGTCTAGCTTTTCCATGTTGGCATACAGCGGCAAGATCATGAAAGGTAAATAAGAATATACAATGCCTATGTAGACAGCAAATTGGGAATACAGCAAGCGGATTGGCTCGTCGATAATACCTAGCCAAATCAAGAAGCTGTTAATAGTGCCTTGGTCTGCTAATAGGCCCATCCATGCATAAACACGTAGTAAAAATGAAGTCCAAAACGGCAAGATGATCAGCATCAACAACACGTTTTTGGTGGCAGGGTCGGAGCGCACAATGGCGTAGGCAATAGGGTAGCCGATCAGCAAGCACCAAATGGTTGATATAAGGGCTACTTTTAGCGAGTTTAGATATGTGTTTAAGTAAAGCTCGTCTTCAGCCAAGAACTTGAAATTATCGAACAAAATACGCAGATTGAGTGCGCCGTCTTCACCCCATTGAAGCAGTGTTGAAAAAGGCGGGCTAGCAATCAGTGATTCAGCAAAGCTAATTTTTAAAACAATAGCAAACGGGATAAGAAAGAACAGCAACAGCCAGAAAAATGGCAAACCAACCACTACCGAGCGCCAGCTTGATTGCAGCGTGCGGCCTAGCTGTTGTAGGCGTGTGCTAGGCTGTGACGCAGTATCTTCCATAGTGTTTTATTTTGTCAGCACCACCGCGCTGGTTGGCTCCCAGCTTAGATATACTTTCTCCTCCCAATCAGCAAGGTGCTCGCCGCTTTTAGGGCGGACTTGATTGGGATGGGTGATTTCCACAATTTTGTCGTTGGTCAGCTTTACTTTGTAGGTAGACATGCGGCCTAAATAACCAATGTCTTGCACGATGCCTGATAGTTGATTAGGGCCTGCTTTCTTTGGTGGGGTTTTTGACAGGCGGATTTTTTCAGGGCGAATAGCAACCCATACCTTGGCATTTTCTTGTACATCTAGGCCGTGATCAATGTAAAACAAGCTATCATCACGGCGCGACTGCACTAATACGTGATCTGGTTTGTTCTCTACAACGAAGCCCTGAAAAATATTGGTCGAGCCAATAAAGCTGGCAACGTGACGGCTGTCCGGTGTTTCATAAATTTCAGTTGGTGTGCCAATTTGCATGAACTTGCCTTGATCCATCACGGCAATGCGCGTGGACAAGGTCATCGCCTCTTCTTGATCGTGAGTGACCACCACAAAAGTTACACCTAATTCTTCTTGCAAATTCATCAATTCAAACTGAGTTTGCTCACGTAAACGTTTGTCTAGTGCGCCTAGGGGTTCATCCAATAACAGCACTTTTGGGCGTTTGACTAAAGCGCGCGCCAGTGCCACGCGTTGTTGTTGTCCGCCGGATAACTGATGGGGCTTGCGTTTGCTAAAATCGCCTAGCTCTACCATGTCTAGCATCTCATCGACACGCTTAGTCACCTCGGATTTACCAAGGCCATCACGCACCAAACCATAAGCAACGTTTTTGGCCACCGTCATGTGTGGGAATAATGCGTAAGACTGAAACATCATGTTCACTGGCCGCTCGTAGGCAGGGATTTCGTTCATCAACGTGCCGTCAATGTGGACAGTGCCAGCAGTGGG
Organism: uncultured Gammaproteobacteria bacterium; assembly: GCA_938021685.1. GTDB lineage: Bacteria > Pseudomonadota > Gammaproteobacteria > Arenicellales > Poriferihabitantaceae > JAAELZ01. The sequence goes on from CALIFM010000190.1 coordinate 4,081, forward strand.
GCTCTCAAAGCCCGCCATCATGCGCAGTAATGTGCTTTTGCCACAACCAGAGCCACCTAGTAAGGAAAATAGCTCGCCTTTGTAGATATCGAGGTCAACGTTGTCTACGGCAGTAAAATCACCAAAGCGCTTGGTCATGCCGCGAATTTTGATAAATGGCTGTGCATCTGCGTCCAGCCAAGGGCGGTCGACTGTTTCAGCTGCTTGAGACATGATATTCGAGATGCATAGATTTATATTTATGCTCAGTTAGCAAATAAAAAGCCACCCATTGTTGGGTGGCTTTGATCAAGTGTAACCGCTTAGCTACCAGACTTAAACTTTGTCCAAGCGCGGGTGCGAGCGCGTTCTGCTTTAGGCTTAACGGGTACCAATGGGTACATATTTTCTACCGCTTCGGCTGAAGGGTAGGCAGCTGGACTGCTGGTCACTTCTTCATCTACCAAGTCAAATGCGTCTTCGTTTGCATTGGCATACCATGTATAGTTACTGTCTGCGGCGGCGACTTCAGGGCGCATCATATAGTTAAGGAAGATATGTGCATTTTCCACGTTTTTAGCATCAGAAGGGATCACCCAGCCATCGGCCCAGAATTGGGCCTTGCCTTCACCTTCAGGCAAGAAAAAGTCTAGTACTACACCGGTGTCAGCTTCAGCTGCGCCAGACATGGCTAATAAGCCATCTGGCCCCCAAGTGACAGCCACACAAAATTCTTTTTGTGGCATACGCTGGTAAGCGTAGTTATCAAAGGTTTTAATGTAAGGGCGAATAGTTGATAGTAACTCTTCGGCTTTTGCATAATCTTTAGGGTCATTAGAGCTTGGATCTAAGCCTAGATGCGCCAGTGCCATAGGCATCACATCGGTAGGCGAATCCAACATTGCTACACCGCATTTGGCGAGTTTTTCCATATGTGCTGGGTCAAAGATCATGTCCATCGAACCGATCGGTGCATCAGGGTGTGTTTCTTTTACTAATTCAGCATTATAAGTTACGCCATGGGTGCCCCACATATACGGAATGATGTGCTCATTGCCTGGATCCCAGTTGGCGTCTATTTGGCCCATAACATCTTTGCGCATGTGCTTCATGTTCGGTAGCTTAGATTTATCTAGCTTTTGTATAATGCCTGCAGGAATCAAGCGTGAATTCATTGAGCTGGCGTGGCTAACCACGTCATAGCCGGAATTGCCTGCTAGCAGTTTAGAGTCAATTGCCTCGACCGAATCGTACACATCATAGGTCACTTTGATGTCGAACTCCTTTTCAAAGTTAGCAATAGTTTCTTCGCCGATGTATTCAGCCCAGTTGGTGACGTTTAAAGTGCCGGCAGCCTGTGCATTACCTGCTATGCCGTAAGTGATGCTAATGGCAGCAGGGACTAAAACAGCGTTTAGAATTTGCTTAAATTTCATTCTTTCTCTCCAATGGTTAGTGTTTGTAATTGCAATATATAGTAGTTGTTATATGTAGCCAATATAATAAATTTGCTGAGATTAGACAAGTTTGCCGCCAGTATTGCTAACTGCTTGCCGCATTTGCTCATTGGTTGCAGCGATGCTGCCCGTGGGCGGTTCATTAGCAAGCATGGCTGCTGGGATAAGTGCTTGAATGCGTTTATGTAAGTGTCGCACGCCGTGTTCGAGCGAAGAAAGTTGTGACTGCGGAAAAACGCTCGATTCAAAACCAGTTTGCACCCAGCTGACAAAGCTTTTATCTTCTTGGTCGGTAATACGGTTAATGCGGTGATTTAGATAGCGTGCTAATTTTACTTCACGGCGCTTGTCAGGCAGAGCATAACTAGCACCGCGGTATTGCGTTTCCCCTACAGTGCTGGGTAGTGACATATACACCTCAGTCATCTCGGGGTACAAAGCGATCACTGTAGAAGGAAAGATTGAGACATACAGCCATTTACGCTGCGCATCTTCGGGCAAATGCTCAAAGCGAGGCAAGGTTTGTTGATATTGGCGCACGCTCCACAGTTTGGCCGGTTTCTTGTTGATCTGGCCAGTTGAAACCGGTACTTGACCTTGCATGCTGTCTTCGTAGCCATCACCATATAGTTGTTGCAAGCTGGGGTGACCACGCGGTACATGATAGCCTTCGTTGTCGATATCATGAATGGTTTTCCAGTTATAGGGTCGCAGCTGTAGGTATGGGCTATCTGTAATAGTACGCAGTGCATCCAGTTGATAGGGTGCGATCAGTTTTTCCACGGGGGCCATTTGGCTTGCTAAGCTAGGTGCGTCGTTATCAAAATTAATAAAGATAAAGCCTTGCCAAACTTCCATATTAATTGGAATTAACCCTTGAGACTGTTTGTCTAGTCCTGTAAACGTATCGGCGCGTGGCACATTACGTAAACTACCATCGAGGTTGTAAGTCCACCCATGAAAAGGGCAGTTAATCACTTTTGGGCAATGCCCCTTTTCTTCGTGCAGCACTTTAGCACCGCGATGGCGACACACATTATGAAAGGCTTGCAATTGATCATCGTCACCGCGTAGCACTAGAGCGCGTTCGCCAAGTGCATCAAAGGTGAGGTAATCGCCTTTTTGGGTAAAGTCATTAATATGGCCGACCCAAAGCCAGCTTTTTTTGAAAATATGCTGCTTCTCTAGCGTTAAAAATTCATCACTTAAATAAGTCCACGGAGCTAATAGGTCCGCAGTAGCTGTGGAGACTTGAGATGCATGATGTGTGGAGAGCGCTTTTGTGTTTTCATCGGACGCCGCAAAAATTTGTAGGTATGCCAAACAAACTTGTTCGGCTTGTTGGCTATTAAACTTATCTGGGTCGTGGAGATAGTCTTGCCAGTAAAGACCTAACATACCTTCAAAGCCGCGCATGATGGCTTCGGTATTGATGGTGGTCCCGGTGCTGCTAATTTGAGTTTCTGAAGCTTCACTTGATAACCAAGCATTGATCAGGTCAAGTAAATGAGCACGGAAGGCTTGGTCGCGTTGACCGCATATCGCCAAATAATCTCGCCGTGCATGGCCTTCACTAGAAAAGGCATACCATACAGCCAGCTTGGCACGGTTTAAAAACTGGGGGTCAAAGTGCAGGTCAATAATTGCGGTTAAGCAAGAAAATGGATCAGAATTGTTGGCGTAGGTAGCTTCTAATGCTTGATTAAATTCATCGGATAAATATTGCAATGTGCTCAGCAATAGCTGGTCTTTGCTACTGAAATAAAAATTTACGATGCCTTGTGATAAATCCGCAGCTTTAGCTACTTTTGCCACTGTAATTCTGGATAAGCCATGTTGGGCAATAGCGTCGATGGCGGCTTCAATTAATTGCTGCTGACGATGGTCGCGATTAGTTTTGGAGTCAGTTTTGGTGCCGTTTGAGGACATTGTTTATTTGATGAAAGCAGTTATTGTGTTGAATGAGTGTACAAAATAATGAACAATCATTCAAACTGCTGTTTTTTCTCCATATTAATCTATAGAAAACTTGTCTCTGGGTAAATTTCAGTGGATAAGCCAAGCAGGTTGGCAATGGTGGGGGCGACTTGTTCGGCTTTGGCAAAGCTCACTTTTTTGTGTTCAATATCTGGCCCCGCCATTACTAAAAAGCGCTCATCGGCAGGGTGGCCTTGCTTAAAGCCGTGGTTGGCGTGGTAGTACGCAGGGCCAATGGCTTGCCCATGTTGGTGCTTATCGAGATAAAAGTCACAATGCTCTGGGGCCAGAAAGCAAGCAATATGCTCACGGTCAGCCAGCGGCAGATAGCTATTGTCTAAGTGCTCGCAGTCATAAGCTGTCAGCGCTTTATTAATTTGCTGTAGCTGGGCCGAATCGTTGTGATGCACATGCAAAATACCGCCTTCGCAATCAAACTGCATGTCTTCTAAAGCATGCTCGGAAAAAATATGCTCAGGATGCAGTGACTGCTCAACTGGCGAAAAGCCATGGTCGCTGGTCACGATGATATTGGTGCTGCTAAGTTTGTCTGCTTTAGTTAATGCACTAATAAAACGGCCAACCTGTGCATCCGCCATTTCGATGGCGAGGCGGGTTAAATCGTGTTCGCAGCCATAGCGGTGCAAGAAATAATCGGGCATTGCAATCTCAGTGATGATCAGATCGGCTTGCAAATCTTTCTTGTTGCTTTGAGGCTGGCAGGCGATGCCAGCGCACCAATCCAGCATAATTTGATCGTTAAGCTGGCCTGACAATAAATATTCTAATGATTCATCATAATCACGGCTAGCCAATGCTTCAGCATAGCCTTGTTGATTAAGTGTGTTCAACCAAGGGGCATTGCTGGCCAGTGCCATTTGGTCTACCCACACTTGATCAGCTTTGCTAACCTTTTTAGAGAGCTTATTCTCAACCATTTCGTAGGACCAAATGGCAGGGTGATAGAGCGCGCAATGCTCAGGCCCCAACATGCCAAAACCCATATTGGCCACCCGCAAGTTTGCTTCGCTTGCTTGCTGCGCAACCGTCACTGCTTGGACATCTGTTGAGTTAGCGTAGCGAAAACGCGCTTGCTCACTGTCCCATATATAGTTGCCATAAATGCCATGTGCTGAGCTTGGTACGCCAGTAATGATTGACGCACGTCCTGGAGAAGAGATTGCGCAGCGTTCAGGGCTGAGCCGTTCAACAAGAGTGCCGCGTGTTGCCAATGAGCCTAAGTGTGGTAAGCGATGGCGGTATTTTTCAAAATAGTCAGCGCCAAGCCCGTCGATCATAATCAGAATGGTAGGATTTGCATTCATTGCTTCAAGTTTGAAAATCTGATTGATGCTCGCTTATGCGGCTAGTGTATCTAAGGTGCTATATAGGCCGTCTAAATCGGAGTAGGCACCTTGTAAATGGCGCTGACCGCCTTTTTGATAAGCTTTACGACCATGCAGAACACGCGTATTATCAAACAACATGAGTTCGCCTGCTTGTAGCTTGAAATGCACTTGCAAGGCTTCGCGTTGTAGAATTTCCGCATAGTGGCGGTAAGCAGTGTAAAAGTCGCGCATCATGCTGGACGGCAATTTCAGTGTGGAGATAGATCGATTATTAAAGCGCACCTTAATTACCTCGCCGTTTAAGTTAGTCTCAATCATCGGCACGTATGAATGCAAGTCGGTATGAGGGTCTTGGAAACGATAGTTTATTGCGTATTTGCTCAGCAGTTCAAAATGCGCGGTATTTTCTTGCTTCAAAACAGCAGCGGCTTTAAAGCCGTCCTGCAAAATGGACTCGCCGCCCTCGGTTGAACTAAGTAAGCAATGTAATAGCTGTAAACTCGGTACGGGGTCTCGGTAGGGGTTGTCAAGATGGCAGCCTAAACCTAGGTTGGTGAACGCTAAATTGTTGGCATCAATTTGCTCGCGTACTTCAAAGAGAGCGCCGTAATTAGTGGTGCGCACAAAGCCAAATTGTTTGATCACCTCTAATACTTGGCCTTCAATACAGGGTACGTTGTGTAGCAGCACAAAGCCCGCATCTTTAACTGATTGCAAGGCGCTTTGCTTGGCTTTGCTGGGCCGACAAAAGTCAGCATAATCACAGCGCGGTAGGCCGTTGTCAAAATGATCAGCTTGCCAAAGTAATTTGCTCGCAGCACTGCGGTTGTCGAAAGGGGCATTTAGGCAATAGCAATTTTTCTGAAGCCATTGGAAGCTATAGTCTGACTGATGTGTTTCAGGGCCAAATTTTAAGCGTAAGCCGTTCTCGATGATCTGTACATCTAATAGATAAGTGTCAGAACTAAAGTCGGTTATATTCAATAGGCGTTGACCATTGTTTGGATCGCGACTTTGCGGCATCTGGCAGTGGTCACGTAGCCATAAGGCATCCAGCTTGCTAATTTGCCCATCGTGCCAATTTATTTGCAGCTGATTAGCGGTAAATGAAAACTCGGTTATTTCATTCATGGTGGTTGGGGTAATATGCTGTTTAGCAATTAGGTCAGCGCAGTAATATCTCGATTTGTGGGCGGTACGCGGTGACGTTTTTGATGTCTAAACCTTGCACTTTGCCATTGTCATCGTATCGACGTAGCTGGCAAGCTGCTTGATGATGCGGATTAGCGGCAAAGTTGGCTACTTCTGTATCGCTCATTGGGCCACCTTGCAGCTTTAGTGACAGCACGGAAGCTGCGCTAAGGCAATTAAAGTAATCGGCGTCAGTAGCGCATAAATAGCGTTTGGCGGGCACGTGTAAGCGAATCGGCTCGGTGACCTCAGCCGGGAAGTAGCGAGCCAGAAAAGCAGCGCCTGCTTCTTCATGTACATTATCAATTTCATCATCGGCTGCGTTCGGGCCATAGTCGCTGACAAAGTGACCAATATCATGTAATAAAGTGGCCACTACGAGGGTGTCATCAGCGCCGTCGGCAACAGCTAGCGCCGCACTTTGCTGCATATGCTGAGACATACTTACCTCTTCACCTATGTATTCTTGCTCGCCATGTCGTGCGAACAGATCAAAAATAAAATCAACAATGTTGTCGTGGTCTATCTCTTTGCGTGCTGACATAGTGAAGATGCGTGTTGTTCAGTGATGTAATACTTTCAATAAAGCAAAACTTAGTTTCACAACTTTATGAGTAAAGTGGCAAAATAGCAATCAGATTAACATTACTTTCGCTGCGTTTATTTTAGCTTTATCCAAGTAGGCAAAATATTGAGTTATGACTAAATTTAAAACTACTGCCCTTGATTTTGACGAACAAGAGCCTGAGTCTATGCTGAGTGCATCGCAGCAGTTTTATGACCAGATGCGTAAGCGGCGCACCGTGCGTGATTTTTCCAGCCGTGCGGTTGACTCTAAAATTATTGAGAATGCGATTTTAGCGGCCGGTACTGCTCCTAGTGGTGCTAACCAGCAGCCTTGGCATTTTGCCGTGGTCAATGACATTGATTTAAAAAAGCAAATCAGGGTTGCAGCAGAGCAAGAAGAGCGTGAGTTTTATGCCCACCGTGCATCAGATGAATGGCTCAAAGCATTGGCGCATTTGGGCACAGATGCTAATAAGCCGTTTTTAGAAACGGCCCCGTATTTGATTGTGGTGTTTCAGAAAAAATTCACGCTGGACGATCAAGGTAAGCGTCAGAAAAACTATTACACGCCTGAATCGGTCGGTATTGCTTCGGGTATGTTAATTACTGCGCTACACTTGTCTGGTTTAGCTACGTTGACTCACACACCTAGCCCGATGCGATTTTTGAACACATTGTTAAATCGGCCTAGCGAAGAGCGTCCAATGATGGTGGTGGTTGCAGGTTATCCGGCTGATATGGCAGAAGTGCCAGTGATCAATAAATACAATTTGAGCCAAATTGCTTCGTTTAACGGGCAGTGATTGGTGTGATTATTATTAAACTTAAGTAGCAAGGCTTACGGTAACCAAATTATGACAACTAAGGCACACACAATAAAAGCTCCAGCAGATGCTGATCAGCGAAAAGCAATCAAGCCTATGATTTGCTATGCAGTCAATGATTTGCCGCCGTTTGATGCAGCCTTTTACGAGCAGGCCCGTGAAGGGATACAAATGGTTGATGAAGTGGTAGTGCCGCCGCGTGATGCGGCTACTTTTGATGTGCCGGCAGGGCATTTTTTCCGCATTGTAAGCACTGAAGGCCCCCAGGTTGGTGATCTTAATTTATGGAATAGCGATGATTTGAATGAGCGTTTTTTCAGCGGTAAAACCCGTCAGCTTCACGCTACTCATGTTACTCGTGGTGATCGCTTGTGGTCTACTTTGCCAGGTCTTAGACCTATGGCGACGATTACGCATGACACACTGGAATGGTATGGTTTTGACGAGTTTGGTGGGGGCGTGCACGATGTGATTGGCACACGTTGTGACCCTTATACCAACCACATGCTTAAAGGTGTGGATTATCACCACTGTTGCCACTCTAACTTGACGCGTGCGCTGGCGAATACAAAGGGTATGCCGTTAACAGAAGCCGAGTTGCATGTGCACGATGTGATGAATGTGTTTATGTGTACCGGTTTTACTCGTGATACTCAGCAGTACTTTATGAAAGCTAGCCCTGTCCGGCCGGGTGACTTTATCGAATTTTTTGCTGAGATTAACCTGCTGGGTAATTTGTCAGCTTGCCCTGGAGGTGATTGTGGTAGCAGCCATTCCGATGACGCAACCCAGTGTTACCCGCTTCTAGTGCAGATATTTAAGCCTAAAGAGGGGGCACTGGATAGCTGGCGATCGCCTTCACGTAGCGCGTATTCAGGCACTCATGGCGTTTAGTTGCTGGGTTTAATAGCTGATTATTTGTCGTCAGTTGCAGGCTTGAGTAGGCCTTCAGCTTCTAGCACTTTGCGCGCCACTTGAAAGCACTGCACGCCTTGCGGTACGCCGCAGTAAATGCTTATAACGTGAATGATGGCACGAATCTCTTCCATACTGCAGCCATTCTTAATTGCCCCCTTAAGGTGGATTTCCCACTCGTGCATTTTGCCCAGCGCACCAATCATACTTAAATTCATCATCGAACGGGTCTTGGCATCAATGGTTTCATCGCCCCAGCCGAAGCCCC
>CALIFM010000191.1 GCA_938021685.1 uncultured Gammaproteobacteria bacterium
ACCTATTTGCGCGAGCAGACCTTGCCGCAGCCTGATAGCGCCTTTGCTTTGTATTATCAGGGTGATGAGAAAAGCATTAAACAGCAGGTTACTACGCGCTTGCTCGCTGCGCTGATTTCATCACCGTACTATCAAAACCTACGCACCGAAAACAAAGTGGGCTACATCGTCAATGCCTTTGCCTTTAACTTGCTCGACGTGCCGGGTTTTGGCTTATCTATTCAAAGCAATAGCCATTCAGTGGCACAATTACTGGAGTTGTCGGATGCGTTTTTGGTCGAGTTTGAGACCACTCTAGCCAATATGGACGAGGCACAGTTTGCCGCTACGAAGCAAGGTTTGTTGTCTAGGCTAAACCAGCGTGATAAAAAGCTCAGCAATGTGGCTAGCCGTTATTGGACCGAAATTGACCGTGCCGCATTTGATTTTGAGACCCGCGCTAAAATGAGCGAAGCGCTTGAACAGCTTAGCAAGCAAGATGTGCTGGCGTTTTTTAAACAGCGGGTGCTGTCGTCTCAACGTGCTGAGGTGTTAGCCTTTAGTTACGGTAAAAATTCGATAGATGAACCCATACGCGTCACCGATAATGTGTTTGCGCATCACAAATTGCGGCGGATTAAGCAACTGCGTGAGCAACTCAAGCAACATTTTGAGCCGTATTAAATCGGAGCCTAAACTAGTGGTAGAGCGATGAATTTTGATGCAGCACTCAGCAAGCAAACTCAGCAGCTAGCATCCCAGTTGCAGGCGCGTTCTATGTTTATTGCAACGGCTGAGTCCTGCACGGGTGGTTTGCTCAGCGCTTTGTTTACTTCTTTGCCCGGCAGTTCAGTATGGTTTGACCGCGGCTTTGTAACCTACAGCAATACAGCGAAGCATCAGCAAATCGGTGTGCCAATGGAAGTGATTAAGCAACATGGTGCGGTCAGTATCGAAGTGGCTTTAATGATGGCGCAAGAGACAGTCGCACACAGCGATGCTGATTGTGCCATTGCCATCACCGGCATTGCCGGCCCCACTGGCGGCACTGCACAAAAGCCTGTGGGCACAGTTTGTTTTGCTTGGCATGGTTTTGGCGATAAAGATGAAGTGCAAACTCAGTTGTTTGATGGTGATCGTGTCGCAGTACGCCAGCAGAGTGTAGAGTGGGCGATAAATGAGGCGGTACGGTTGTTGGAAAAATAATTGTGAGTGAAGATGTTCAAAACGATTATGTGATCGATTATTACGCTTAAACGTAGATTGATGTTGAAACTGAAAAGGATTTAGCCAAGCTGCTGGAGTTGTGTTTTCCAGATACATTTGAAGGCAGAACGTATTTTAAACAATTGCCTCATATAAGATTATTGCACCGTGAGAATAGTGAACTTGTCGGGCAGCTTGGGTTGGACTTTCGAGTTATCCGTGTTGGTGATGAAGTGTTTCGAATGCTGGGTATTATCGATTTATGTGTCGTGCCTAAGCTTCGTCATCAACAGAGAGCATCGGCTATGCTTGATAAGGCTGCAACAATTGCACAGCAGGCTAGGGCTGATTTTCAAATTCTGTTTGTTGATAACCCAGTGCTTTACGAAAAAAATGGCTACAAATTAATAGAGCCAGCACAGCTTTCATGGTTCGCTATTGAAGATAGGAAGAGCCACGGTATTATTGGGCGAAAAATGGAAGGCCTTTTGATGGTGCGGTCAGAGGATAATAGGTCTTTCCCTGCTGGGAAGATTGACCTCCTTGGCTATCTATTCTGAACATTGCTCAGGAGCGACTTTACGTAAGTTGGATGTTGCTGAATCTGTAGCGTAAGTAATGAAACCAAGAGACAGTTATCACAGTGGCGCCGATAGGGCTATTGTCATCACTGGCAAGTGTGTTAATCGGCAGCATGAATTTACACGCCTTCTCATGTCGCAGAGAATAGTATTGGATAAAGGGAAGTTAGCAGCAGGATTGCCATGATAATGTTAAATACCCGCATTTTTATGGGGTCAGTGATCCATCGTCGAATCTGCTTTCCGATGAATATCCAAACACCGCACGACGGTATATTGATTAAGCCAAAAATAATTGCTGTTGTGAGTATGGCCATCGTGTTTTGCGAAGGAGAATAGACTGTTACTGCGGTTAGCGCCATTGCCCAAGCTTTGGGGTTGACCCATTGAAACGCCGCCGCTTGAAAAAAAGTAATGGGAACGCCCGCAAGCTCGGACTCTTTTGATGGAGAGGCACTAGCAATTTTCCATGCTAAGTAAACTAGGAAAACGATGCTGGTTATCTTTAGCGCGGTATAGATGACAGGATACGCGTCGAACAGGCTTAACAAGCCGATGCCAACCAACATAATCATCACTGTAAAACCGATGCCGATTCCTAGCCAGTGAGGAATAGTGCGTTTTACTCCAAAGTTTGCGCCAGATGCCATAAGCATCAGATTATTTGGTCCCGGCGTTATTGATGAAACAAAGCAGAAGGTTGCAAAAGCAATAAAAATTTCATATGTCATGGTGGAATTTTAAATCGAATTTCATGAATATTGCTTGCAATATGAGGATGTATTGATGTAATAATCGAATATATGGTCAATATTGATAGAAATAACGGCAGAATATTGCAAGAGCTGGCTCGTGATGGTCGCATCAGCAATTCTGACTTAGCTGAACGCTTGGGGATATCACCGTCAACATGCCTGCGTCGCGTACAGGAGCTGGAAAAAAGTGGTGTAATTAAGGGCTATCGCGCCATTCTAGATCGCGAGGCGATGGGTACTAGTTTTGTTGCCTATACCACAGTAGGCTTATCCGACCATTCAAAAGCTTCGCAACAAGGCTTTGAAGACTTGGTTTCCTTGTCTCCGCAGGTGCGTGAATGTCACAATGTCACTGGTTCGATTGAATATATTCTTCGTATTGAGGTATCAGATCTGAATGCTTACAAGCACTTCCACACAGAGGTGCTGGGCACGTTACCCCAAGTTAACTCGATCACTTCCTATGTCGTAATGGAATCTCCAAAAGACGAGCGGCAGTAGTATCGGCTGACTCAAAAAAGTAAATCTATGCGATTCTTCCATTTGCTTATGTACCGCTAGTATGTAGCTACACACAACAAAAAGCCCCGCCAATTAAGCGGGGTTTTTGTACAAATAATACAGCTTAAAGCTTCTAAGCCGTAATCTTAGTAATCAACTTATCTGCAAACTCACTGGTTGACACCGTGGTGGCTTTATCCATTAAACGGGCAAAGTCGTAAGTCACGGTCTTATCGGCGATCACTTTGGGGTAAGCATTGTGGATAAGGTCAGCGGCTTCTTTCCAGCCGATGTATTCCAGCATCATGGTGCCGGATAGCAGCAAGGATGAAGGGTTAACCTTGTTTTGGCCTGCATACTTTGGTGCCGTGCCGTGGGTAGCTTCAAACACTGCCACATGGTCGGCCATGTTGGCGCCCGGCGCGATGCCGATACCGCCCACTTCGGCGGCCACTGCATCGGATAAATAATCGCCGTTTAGGTTAGAGGTGGCCAGCACGTCAAACTCAGCCGGGCGCAATTGCAGCAGCTGGAACATGATGTCAGCAATGCGGTCTTTAATCACAATTTTGCCGGCAGGCACTTCGCCGTCATATTCGTCCCACAGCTGATCTTCAGTGATAGTTTGCTCGCCAAATTCTTCAGCGGCCACTTCATAAGCCCAGTTGCGAAATGCACCTTCAGTAAATTTCATGATGTTGCCCTTGTGCACAATAGTGACACTGGGGCGCTTGTTGGCAATGGCATATTCAATGGCTTTGCGCATCAAACGCTTGGCGCCAAAGGCACTGATGGGCTTA
>CALIFM010000192.1 GCA_938021685.1 uncultured Gammaproteobacteria bacterium
TTTTTGCTAAAAATCAAGGCGCTGGATTGTATGCACCTCTGCCCATTTAGTCAATGTTTAAGCACGTAATTTTTACAGCTTATGACAATTGACTTGCTGCCTATTTCTAGCTAGCAGCTTATCAAGCTACATACCTCTTCGACACTCCAATTTTACCCTACATTATTACCCAAGATATCATTTGTTTTGATTTAAACATAAAGATATACTTATATCTAAATACATATAAAATAACTTATGCCTCTATGGAGCCCCTAATAAAAGCCTTGAAAGCTGCTGGAGAACCAACTCGCTTGCGTATTTTAGCTGCATTATCGCAATTTGAATTAACCGTTACTGAGCTGGTCTATTTACTAGGCCAAAGCCAGCCGCGCATTAGCCGCCACCTTAAGCTCTTGGTTGAGGCAGGTTTGCTGGAACGCCACCAAGAAGGCTCTTGGGTTTTCCACCGCATCAGCGATACTCCTGATGCGGATTCTATAGCACAGCGCCTTATCCATTTAATTGACTATCAAGACCCTGCCTTAGTTAAAGACAAAGCCAAGCTTGAAGCCATTAAGCAATTAAATGCGCAGTCAGCAGCTGATTATTTTAAAGAGCAAGCAGGGGATTGGGACCAGATCAGGCAATTGGTCGGATCAGATGAAGCGATTGAACAGGCCATGCTTAGTGCAGCCAATAGCACATCTATCAGTAGTATGGTGGATCTCGGAACCGGAACCGGCCGCATATTGGAAATATTTGCGCCGCGGGTTGATAAAGGCATAGGCTATGATACCAGCCCCGCCATGCTTAAAGTAGCACGCGCGAAGCTTGAACAAAGCAACATCAGCCATTGTCAGGTGCGTCAAAGCGACATCCGCGACCTACCCACTGATAGCGCCTCGGTTGACTTAGTCACTGTACATCAAGTGCTACACTATTTGGATAACCCCATAGCCGTGATTCAAGAATCGCAGCGCATCCTAAAGCCCGGCGGCCAACTATTAATTGTGGATTTTGCCAAACACCAACATGAGTTTTTGCGCACTGAGCATGCCCACCGTCGTTTAGGCTTCTCGCAATCTGAAGTGCAGTTTTGGTGCGACAGCAGCACTTTTGAATTAAGCAAGCAACAAACGTTAACTCAAAATAGTAAACGCCAAGGCTTGGATGTAATGATGTGGGCCTTAAGGAAAACAGGTATGGCTAAAGCAATGCAAGACAATTAAAGAGAATCAAGCAATAGCGCCGCTTAACTTGGAGCACGAACTGGCTTAGCTTTATCGTTGGGCACCATAAATCACTCTGTCTGGTAGCGCAGCCCTTGTTGACGCGGTGCAAGCTTGCCCCAAAATTTGTTATACGGATGGATGCTATCCGTCGGCAACTGTGCTTCATTCACTAAACTTAAGTGCTTACCATGCCACCTGAAAATACCGCCCGTTAAATTAAACATTGGCCCAACTGAACCAGCCTGCTGCAAGCGCTCGATAAGCTGCGAGCTGCGCACGCCGACCGAGCAATAAAACACCGCTGTTTTATCTTGTAAGTCTGCTGCAAACTGCTTAGCAAATTGCGCTGCGCTGATGTCTGGGTCTACCCAGCGCGCTTCCTTTAAATGGCTAACGGCATATTCATCTGCTTCACGCACATCAAACACCACATAGCTTTCTTGTGCGTTTAACTTAGCAGACAAGATATCAGGCGAAATTTGCTTAGCCGCATAACGTGCCGTTACTGTACTTGAAAATTCGGCTAAACGATCCGTGCCTTCAAACACCTTTTCATCGCTAGGCGTATCAGAACAAGCTAACAGCAACGTTACTAAGCTATAACAAATCAGCTTTAGTGAATACTTAAAAAATGCAAGCAAAGCTTATTTGGCGAAACTTTAAAGAGGCAAATTATTTTAGCTGCGCGTGGCGGTGGCAATCTATCGTATGATCGTTCACCATGCCAATGCCTTGCATAAATGCATAACACACCGTGGGGCCCACAAACTTAAAACCGCGCTTTTTCATGTCCTTGCTCATCAACTCAGACACAGGCGTTTGACTAGGCACATCGCCCGTCTTTTTATGGTTGTTTTGCACCACTGAATTATGAGTGAACGACCAGATATAATTAGAAAAACTCCCCCATTCTTTTTGTACTTTTAGAACCATCTTGGCATTGTGCACGACAGAATTAATCTTTAGCTTATGTCTCACAATGCCTTCGTTTTCTAGCAACTTGGCGCATTTTCTATCTGTGAATCTAGCCACTTTGTCCACTTCAAAATTACTGAAAGCTTTTTGATAACCTTTGCGTTTGCTTAAGATAGTCAGCCAGCTTAAACCCGTTTGCGCTCCTTCTAAGCAAAGCATTTCAAAAAGCAAGCGATCATCATGCACTGGAACGCCCCACTCTGTATCGTGGTAGTCTTGCTCAATCTTGTGGCTAGTCGCCCATGCGCATCGCTGCATCGTTATACCCTATTTCTAGTTTACGAAAATCACTCATCTATCGTCTTAAAAGTAGATAAACACCCAGTTTCGCACAATATCCAAACTTAGTTTACCAATTATACTTAGCAAACAACAAGCATAACCCAAGTATTATCTTGCGCCTCGCCGAGTTATCACAATACCCAACAAGATTAACGCCAAAGCCAACCATAGCTGCAACTTGAGTTCATTATTCAATAGCCACCAACCCCACAACACACCGAAAACAGGCACTAAATATCCCACCTGTGACATAAACACTGCGCCGTTTTCATGGATAATTTTAAAACGCATCGCATAAGCGAACGCTGTGGCAACCAAACCTAGAAATAACACAGCCAACCACGAAGCCAAACTTACGCTTGCCCAAGCTGGCTGCTCAAATATTAATGCTAGAGGCAACATATAAATGCAGGCACTACTCAGTGTATAAGTAGACAAAGTGACGGCTGTCACATGTGATAAGCGCCGAGAGAACACAGCTGAGCTACCATAGCATGCGCCTGCAGCGGCTACCGCTAGCATGGCAAGCAACGCGCCTGGCTGCCCCTCATTCAATTTATCCCAAAATAGCACCAACACCCCACCAAAGCCCACCAGCAGACCAATCGCACGCAACGCATTAATACGCTCATCATGCGTGGTGAGGTGTGAAATAATCAACACCGAAAGTGGGGCCGTTGCCATCAACACAGATGTTACGGCCGCACTAATGTGCTGCTGTGCCCAACTAATCAGAAAAAAAGGCAGGGCTCCGTTTAAAAAGCCAATCAGCAAAACAAGAGGCCAATCTGATTGATTTAATCGCTGCAGCCGTCGGACAGAAAGGCTAAAAATTAATAATCCCGCAGCGGCTGTGGTAATCCGCAGAGCCGCAACACTAATTGGGCCAAACGACTGTAAAGCAACCTCAATAAAAACAAAGGCGATACCCCATATTGCAGCAACAAGCAAAAGACGGGAAAAATCTATGGGCGTGGCTGCACGAAACGGAGAAAGCATAAATCAAACTAGCAAGTGTTTATAAACCAAAACTAAGCGTCTTAAGCTTGGCTTTCTTCTAGTTTTTCAATGATACGGTGATGGTGGGCAATGCCGCTAAAGGCTGATAGCTCCTGCAGGCCTGTGGGAGAAGTAACATTGACTTCAATTAATTTGCCGCCAATCACATCAATGCCTACAAAAAAGACCCCTTGCTCAATCAACCCTGGTTTGAGTGCAGCACAAATAGCCAAATCATCTTCATCTAGCTCGCAAGGTATAGCCTTGCCGCCCATGTCCAAGTTATTCAGCTCTTCGCCTTTAGCATGTACACGTAAGATGCCACCAATCGGTTCACCCTCTACCAATAAAATACGCTTGTCGCCTTCAGCTGCAGCAGGCAAAAACTCTTGCGCAATCACCCAATGACTGCCCGCATAGGTAGCTTGCTCAAGCAGTTTGAGGTCATCACCATCACTAAAAAAGAAAATACCTTTACCACCAAAGCCATCAATGGGTTTGATGGTGATGCGATCGTGTTGCTTGCTAAATGCTTCTAATTCGCTGACTTGATTTGCAATGCAAGTCTGCGGCGTATGCTGCGGGTAATACAACGCAGCTAGCTTTTCATTCCAATTGCGCACTCCTTCTGGACGGTTCAACACTTTTACTTTAGGTGGCAAGAAATCCAGCAACAAAGTGGTATAAAAATAGCGCCGATTAAACGGCGGATCAGTGCGCAACCAGGCTGCATCCGTCGTGGCCAATGCGATAGTTTCAGTTTTCAGCACCTCAAACGGCGTGTTCTTGTCATCATTCACTTGCAGCCACTGTACTTTAGCGTATAGCTGGTCGTGCTGCAAAAACAAATCACTTTGCTGGCAGGCACATACTTCGTGCCCGCGCTCAGCGGCAGCCAACATCAAAAAATAAGTGGTGTCTTTATGGGGCTTCACTGTTTCCAGCGGGTCCATGATAAAGGCATGACGCATAATTAAGCCTCTCTTAGTGCAAATGCGAACGAAAGCCTTAGTTTAAAGCAAGTGCAGCATCAAAGTAGGATTTTGCTCGTCCTGAATCCAACACATTACGTGTTAATTTTGCTGCTTCTTGCAAGCTATTTACTCGCCCTAAGTGATGAAGGCAAATGCTAGTTCCATATATCAAACTGTCATAATAAGGCCCCTGCTCACCTTCTAAGGCAGCTTGTCCCATCTGCGCCGCCAGCTGTGCAACGGCTTCCGTATCTACTGCACTGGCCAACTCATCAGGCTGGTGTTGTGGCTTAGGTAAATCATCGGGCAATACAATCGCGCGTTCAAGCTGCTTGATGCCTAGCTCATTAGGGTCTAGGCGTACTTTTTCTGGCTCATCGATTGAGCTGTTTACATCATAACGAAAATAGCGCGCTACTTGAGACAAGCTAGGTAGCACGCCGCCTTCTACGCCGCGCACCACCATTGCAGAAGAATAACCTGCTGCTCGAGCCAACATCGTATAGACGGGTGGATAGCCGCGATGCACAAAGCCGCCCATCATGTGGGTATGCTTCGCTTCTAACGGCCTTGTCGTGGTTTCAATAGTGGTCAAAACACTACGCTTGACCATGCGCTCACGCAATGACAACAAGTCATGCAAGCTGGGGCAGCTTTGTTGCTGGTCTAAATATGCCCAGCCAACTTGAGGGTTATCAATTTGCGCTGCTGCTTGCTGCGATGTTTGCTGTACATTAATACCAGCAGCCTTGAGAATCTTCCGGTGGGTTACACCGTATTTAGGGCCAATAGCCTCTGCACCTTGCAGCAAAGTAGGTACGCCTAAAGCAGCAAGCACAACGGATAAAAATGTAGAGGCAGGCACACAACGCGCATAGCCATCAAACGGATCAGCAATATCGACTAGATGCTCAACATTAACCGTCGCTTTATTAACCACCTTTCGTAAACCAAGCAGCGAACCTACAAACTCATCGTCTGTTTCACGTTTCATGCGCAGTGCAATTAAATAAATCGCTGCTTGCACAGGATCCACGTCACCAGTCAATATTTGCTGCATGCCGTCTTCAGCTTCTGCAAGTGAAATGGATTTACCCAATTCAGGGCCGGTAGCAACACGCTGGATATACGAACGCATTCGCATTTTAGGAGACAACTCTGATTCAGTCATCAGCGCAGCCAAAATTTTGCTTAACCTGCTAGTGCTTGGCTGGCTTCAGTGACGGCTTCAGCTAATTGTGTGGTGGTTTGCTCCACTAAAGCAGCGTCCTGTCCTTCTACCATCACCCGCACCAATGGCTCCGTACCCGATGGTCGCAACACAATACGCCCAGCATCACGCAAGTCGCCTTCTAGCTGCTGCTGCACTTGCTGAACGTGTTTAGATACAATCACTTGTTTGCCCATGCCGCGTTTCACCGCCACATTAATCATTTTCTGCGGATACATTGGCATTTTCTCAACTAACTCTGCTAGCGGCTTACCGGTACGCTGCATAATACGCAGCACCTGTAATGCTGCCACGGTGCCATCACCCGTGGTATTTTTATCTAAGCAGATGATATGACCAGATGTTTCACCGCCCAACAGCCAATCATTGGCCTGTAATTTTTCTAGCACAAAGCGATCACCAACCGCTGCACGCTCAAAGGCGATCCCTGCTTGCTGCATCGCCTGTTCAAAACCTAAATTAGTCATTAAAGTGCCAACCACACCGCCACCTAGCGTGCCCTGTTGTTGCGCGAATAAAGCAATCAGATATAGTGTTTGATCACCATCAATCACTTTGCCATCGGCATCGACAAACAACACCCGATCAGCATCGCCATCCAGGGCAATACCAATGTCCGCACTCTGCGCCACCACTTCAGATTTAAGTGCATCCAATGCGGTCGACCCACAACCTTCATTGATGTTATATCCATCTGGCGATACGCCCAGCGTAATCACCTCTGCACCTAGCTCTTCCAGCACCTGTGGCGCAATGTTATAAGCTGCGCCATTAGCACAATCAACCACAACCTTAAGACCATTAAAATCTATACGATATGGGATACTATGCTTACAAAACTCGATATAACGGCCAATTGCATCAGGAAAACGAGTAGCTTTACCTAATTGCTT
>CALIFM010000193.1 GCA_938021685.1 uncultured Gammaproteobacteria bacterium
GCGTAATTGCCTTTATTAAGACGAACTCATCCACGCTCAATCGACACATTTTATAAATAAATTCAAAATTATGAGAGATAAAGCACAACCCTTTGAAAACAAATATCTATTTTAAACAATAACAGCATATCCTCTGCAAAAAAAAGTGATTTTTCTGGCAAGCTTTACTTCATTGATGATGTTGAGCTAATGAAAGATCTATAATGAGCACTAATTCATTGCTCTTATTTCACCTGAACACTATGGACAACGTTGACCAATACGACCTCAAATTACAACTATTGTTAGAGCAAATGTGGGGCGAAGGCTATCTATCTCCAGGTGGCCAAACAGCCACCCAAGACTTACTTCAAGGCATCGATCTAAACGATAAAACAGTGCTAGACATCGGTTGCGGTGCAGGTGGGATTACTGCCAGCTTGGTGCAAGATTTTGGTGCTACAAAAGTTACGGGCATTGATGTTGAAGCAGCCGTCTGCCAGCGCGCTCAGCAAATCGTAGAGCAGCGCGGCTTGCAAGAGCAAATCAGTATTATGCATGTTGCCCCTGGCCCTATATCGCTGCCCGACGCCCACTTTGATATCGTATTCAGCAAAGACGCGATTCTGCATATCACTGATAAGCAAGCACTGGCACGCGACGCGTTTCGCTTGCTCAAACCCGGTGGCTGGTTTGTGGCGTCTGATTGGCTGGTACACCGCAACCCACCTGGCCCAGCGATGCAAGCTTATTTAAAGCTGGAAGACTTAGACTTTGACATGGCCACGCCCGAAGACTATCAATACGCCCTTGAGCAAGCGGGGTTTAACCATATTACTATGCAAGATCGCAACTCGTGGTATACCCCAGTGGCTAAACACGAACTAGAACGTTTGCAAGGCGATGAGCGCGAAGCGTTTTTACAAGTGGTCAGCCTCGACTACCTAAACCACAGCATTGCTACGTGGCAGGCGATGATCACGGCACTGGAAGCTGGCGAGCACTGTCCTCATCACTTTCGTGGGCAGAAGGCCATTTAGTTATAGCCGATTAATCACTTTGTGCTGGCGGTACAATCAAGCCCCATAAGTCATCCAACCCACCACTGCCTTCGCCTAGCTTGCTCACAGCTGCCTCAACTTGTGTGCTACGCACCGCACCCAACACAGGCTGGGTGTAGTGTTTAAACTTATATGCAATTTCTTGATCGCTTAACGGGGCTTCTGGATCACCACGCGCCTCGGTGGCAGCACTTTCATATCGCTGCCCATCAGTGGTTTGCACGATTACATGTGCAATACGTTTAGCTGGAAATTCAGCATTATATTCATC
This sequence comes from uncultured Gammaproteobacteria bacterium, assembly GCA_938021685.1. Taxonomy (GTDB): domain Bacteria; phylum Pseudomonadota; class Gammaproteobacteria; order Arenicellales; family Poriferihabitantaceae; genus JAAELZ01. Next base: position 1,312 of record CALIFM010000193.1, read on the forward strand.
GCACTCAATGAGCTGAATGCTTTGCGCTATGCGTTGCACTTCAGGGTCACCCAGCGCATCATTCGCCACCTGCTCTGGGCCTAAGGTGCCATGCACCAAAGCGGCCGCCACAGGATAGGGCAAGCTGTACTGCGCTTGCTCAGTATTACTAGGTGAAGCGGTGGCCAGGCGTACTGCTTCGTGGAAGGTATGCACCTCAATATGCTGTACATCAGCGGCGCTTAAATTATGTTCGCGGCACACTTGCAAAGTGGCTTCCGTTGGTGGCTGTGCCCAGCGACACACAGGGTAAGGCTTAAAATATTGTTCATGAATCGTCCAATGCTGACCTAAGCTGCACCACAAATCAGCAAACTGGTCTTGCTCTACTGTTAGCGCAGGTGCACCCGTAAAGCCATCTTGCGCCAGATAGGCTGCGCTTACCCCACACATTGCACCCCAGCCTGAGCCGTCTTTCACCATGGTTGGGTGATCAATCGCGCGCATCATCTGGCTGCGCGGACCGTGGTATTCAGCAATACCTAATGCCTCGCGGGTTTTTTGCTCGTTTAAGCCCAGCACCCGTGCGCCAATCGCCGCGCAGGCCAGCGCCACCCACGCGCCCGAAGTATGGTAATCGCAGGCACTGCGGTGCAAGGCTTGGCCTAGGCGGCTACCTAATTCATAACCAATCACCAAGCAGGTAATTAATTCTTGTTCGTCTGTTACTTGTTGCGCTTGCAACATAGCGGCGGCGGCAGGCAGTACGCCGCAGCCAATGTGGCCTTTTACTAGCTTATGCCCATCATGCGCATCAACAGAATCAATCATCATGCCGTTGGCCAAAGCTGCACCCACCGGGCTGACTGCGCGGCCATCAAACCACAGCTGCGCTGCACCCACTTCGGCGCTGGCGGCAAAATGGCGCGCACTGTGTTGCCGAATAATACGCGATAAATCGGTGCAGTTGCCCGCTGCGGCCACCCCGAATAAATCCAGCAAGCAACGCCGTGCAAAGGCCACCGTCTCCAGTGGGATATCGGCGTAACTTAAAGAGTGAATGAAATTAACAGCTCTTTTATTAGTCATTTTAGATCAAACTTCAGAAATTAGAATTAGCTAAAATATCTCGAGATTTCATTCATCAGCTCCCATGGCTTTCCCGGCTTAGTCTTTGGTGTCACATAGCCCTCTTCATCCGCTTTACCTAGTGATTCCATCACAGCCCACAACCACTTACTTTTTTCCCTGTCATCGCTCGGCGCTGGAATGCCACACCAATCTGCATTCTCTTGTTCTAGCGCGCCTAGCTTATGTACAAATATGCCATGCCCTTTTAAAACATCATGAGTTTTATCATCAATATCTTCCTCACACCCTTTTAAACACGTTGATATCTGGCTTAAATCTGCTTTATGTAACCCCATCTCACCAGTTACACCTACTATTTTCCTATCTTCGCCAGTTGCAAAATCTTTATCTGCAATAATGGCAAAACCCACCCCCAATGTAGTTAATATCTTAACTACATGTTTGAAATTCTGTTTACCATATACTGGTAAAAATAGTGCTTGCTCAATCCCATTGTTGTTACACTCATTCAATCGACGGTTAATTTCACTATAGAACACGAAATCTGACCCGCCTTCTACCAAAATCACTCGCTCACTAAACAAACAGTCAATTACACCGATAGGCGCCAAATGCGGGCTTGTATAAATCTCACTTAAATCCTGAGTCTCCAATAGCTTTGCATTTGATGCTTCTCCATTGCGCGACAAACGAATCACTTGAACTGCATCTTGTGTAGCTGGATTATTTAACCCCTTTAGAATATAGGGCGAATGCGTGGCTAAGTAGATTTTTTTATCAAGCTCATTACCTAATTCAGCTAAGTCTTTTCCTAACCGTTCGCATAACCTTGGATGTAAGAAGATTTCAGGTTCATCAATAAACAATTCGCTCTCGTCATTAGATATAACCTCCAACAAAATTCCGATATAAGCTTTCATTCCGTCACTTAGGTCATCAATTTTGATAGCATCAGAGTATATACCTGTGGACTCGGATCCAAATGACTGCATAATTTCTATTGGATATTTCTGGTTTGTGAATACCAAATGTAACTTCCGTTGATCACCAAGGAATATTGCTGGAAAAAATCTAGTAGCTTCATGTACTCTATTCTGAAATGACTCCATAAGGTCTGTGTCATGCAGTAACAACATAAACACATTAGGTTTTGAAGAACTCAAATGTTCAAAGCTTTTAGGTCTG
>CALIFM010000194.1 GCA_938021685.1 uncultured Gammaproteobacteria bacterium
GGCGGCCATTGAGAGCCAAGGTGTAGCCTTGGTAGACAACACCTTGGCGGCGATGGATGTTGAGCGCGGTAATCTCGTTATATTATTTGCCGAAAAACTTTCACGTGAGTCACATTTTTGTCAATATCTTGTTTATCCCAAGCATCATTTGCAGCGGCCTAAGGTGAAGGCGTTTCGTGAATGGCTGTTTGCTGAGTTAAACTAAGATTGACGAAGAAAACTGCTGAACCATTTTACTCCATTGCTTATGAGGGTTCTCGAGCTGAGGCTCCTATGCCTTGTGCGGTGAGCGGCGCACTCCAGGACGGATATGCTTAAAATCTAAGGCTTCTGGATCAGCATAAACCGGCCCCGGTGCAGCGACGACTAAGATGGTGTGTGCCATATCGCTAAAGTCATTGCGAAAATGTACCGAGCTTTTAAGGGCTACAATGGCTTTTTCGCTAGGGTCTACGCCAATATGCTTAAACATTTGCTGGTCGGCCACTTGCACCGCCCGCGATGACACCACCACCTGCACGCCGTTAATCTGCAGCAGAGCGCAAGGGCCAATCTCAACCCTCGCACCGTGGTACATCGGACCGGTAGCGGTAAAGCGGCCATCGCTTAAGTTGAGTACTTTCGCTTCGATTGCTAAGGGGCGATGCCCAGCAAGGCCAGCGCGTTCACCAAGTTGAGCAGTAAGCACACCACCAATGCCCACTTTGTGTGCCGCTTTGGCAGCGATTGGATCACTGATTATGCCGAGCACGGCATTTTGTACTTCAAGCTCCAGCATCGTTTTCAATAAACCAGTGGTGTCGCCTGGGCCCCCGCCCCCAGGATTATCTTGGGTATCGGCAAGAATCACGGGACCTTGGCCTTTATCATTTGTCAGTTTAAGTAGGCGCAGCGCTTCTTTTACGCCTTGTTCGGTGGGCCAAATTTTACCGCTAAAATCCGCTTCGCGTGCCTGTATTGCAGCCAGCATAGTATCGGCCGCTTCATCTACTTGTGCTTGATCAGTGCCGTAGGCGACCATGGACGGACCAACGTCGTGAATATCAGATAAATGAAAGCCGCAAGCAAAAGAAAGCGCTGTTACCTGTGGCTTGATTAAGGTAGGTAAGTGGGCGTACAAGGATTGCCCTGGCTCAATGACTGTGCAACCCCAATTAAGGGGAATGAGAAAGTCAGTTTGTCGAAAGGCCTTGTAGTAAGGTTTACCACGCTTGATCAAATCTAACAAATGGCCAGCCGTACGTGCGCCGGTTTCGCCCATATCAATGTGTGGATAGGTGCGAAAAATATCGATTACGCTGGCATGATTCACCATTTTTTGGGTGACATTGGCGTGTAAGTCGAGGCTAACGGCAATAGGTATGGTGTCGCCGATTAGAGTCCGTATCCGTTGTAAAATTTCACCCTCACCGTCTTGCAGATGCTCGCAAACCATAGCGCCGTGCAGATCAAGGTATATACCATCAAGTGGTAATGCGCTCTGAATCTCCTCCAGCAGCATCGCCATAATACGCTCAAAGGCATCTTCGGTTACATACGAACTAGGGGAGGCTGAGCACCACAGCAAGGGCACCAATTTATGATTAAACTGATTTAGGTGGTCAGCTGCACCATTGATCGGCAGATGCACGCCTTGCACGGCATCCAGCATAGCGTCGCCGCGTGCCAAGGGTGGCCATTCGTTGGCGAGCTCAAAAGCGGCGTAATCAGCTTTGATAGTGGCAAAGGTGTTGGTCTCGTGCTGCCAGCCTCCGATTGCAATACGGGCCATAAATAAATAGAGGTTATTATTCGATTTCTTAAAGCATAGACTAGAGTATAGCGGCTTGCAATGATTAGCTGGCATGTAGCAGTTTTAGTAGACATTGGTCACTGCCGCTTCTATTCTCAAGCGGCGGTTAGGCTCAGCCGCCATGGATAACGATACCCAAGAAAAGCATGAAGATGACACCGATAGACATACTGATAGCCGTTTCCGTTGCGATCATTTGGGGTATGGGCTTTATTGTGGCTAAAGCTGGTATGGACCACTTTTCGCCCATTCTATTGATGGCGCTACGCTTTACTTGCACTGCTTGTTGCTTGCTATGGTTTTATCGGCCGCCTTTGGCGTTGCTTAAAAAGTTGTTTGCGATTGCGCTGGTTGGCGCCACTTTGCAATACAGTCTCACCTTCACCGGCGTGAAGGGAATTGATGCTTCAACTGCTGCTTTATTGGTGCAGCTAGAGGTGCCGTTTGGCCTTTTGCTGGCTTGGTTGTGGCTGGGCGATAAAGTATCCATGCAGCAAGCCTTAGGCATGATCATTGCTTTTGCAGGGGCGATGTTGATTGTTGGTGAGCCGAAACTGTCAAACGATTTGCGTTATGTATTTATGGTGATCGCCGGTGCATTTACTTGGGCAGTGGGGCAGGTGATGATTAAAAAGTTGGGCCAAGTGGGTGGCTTTATGATGATTGCCGGCATAGCTGTGTGGGCCGCGCCGCAGTTGTTTGTCGCTTCTTATTTGCTGGAATCTAAGCAGTTGCAGCAAATTAAAACCGCACCTGCTGAGGCTTGGGCAGCGGTGGCTTATTTAGGTTTGGTAATGACGGCGTTGGCCTATGCGCTGTGGTATCGCTTGTTGGGTCTGTACTCGATCAACCAAGTGATGCCTTTTTTGCTGCTGCTGCCAGTTACCTCAGTGGTGGGTGGTATCGTGCTGCTTGGTGAATCCTTAACGGTCAAAATTGCCCTCGGTGGTCTGCTTGCATTACTTGGTGTGGCAGTCATTACGATTCAAAAAGGATCTAGATCAGGCAAATAGCTAAAGCTTTAATTCCAGTCGACCAGCAATATACTACTCAAGCGTAGCGCAGCTTGAAAATACTGTGAAGCCGTGTTTGTGCACAAGCTATAATGCTATAGACTTATTACTATATTCAGAGGTTAGTAAACATGGCAGACTATCCCGCCTTGGAAGAAATGGGTGTTAGTAACCCAAGTCAAATTGCGCGCTATTCACTGCAGACAATCAATAATGAAGACGTGCTGCGCATTGTTT
>CALIFM010000195.1 GCA_938021685.1 uncultured Gammaproteobacteria bacterium
GCTTGTGGAAAGTTTTAATCAGGCGTTTTGCTAAATTTGCCATTATGCAAAAAGTGCTGCACTTGCTGGATGACTTCATCAGCGCGCATGATAAAAGTGTGGCCATTGTCGACGATTAAGAAATCGGCCATCTCTTCTAGCTTGGCGCTTTCGACCGATACCTTGCCATCGTCATCGCCAGGAATAAATGGTGAGAACCACGGGTCTGAAGTGCTTTTGCCGGCGATGATGCCGATTTGTCCCGCGATGGGATTAAGCTGCTTAACAATGCTTTGTTTGTCTGTACCCATTTGTCCGGCAGCCGGGCCCATTAGGTATTGAAATAGGCTAAAGTCACCCAGTAAGTCGACAATTTCGGAACCCTTGTTCGGCGGGCTGATCATCACAATACGGCCTAACTGTGGTAGCTGCTGGTCTTGCAAATAAGCACGCACCAAAATGCCGCCCATTGAGTGGGTCACAAAATGTACTTGTTGTGCAGGGCGAGTGCTGCTTAAGCAATGGTCGAGGCCGAGCTTAATTGCTTCAGCGGCCAGTGGTTTAACCTTTTCACTGGTGGATGGATAAGACTTGTTCCACACTCGATAACCACGGTCTTGCAGTGTTTGCGCAATTTTGTTCATTGAGCTAGCACTACGGCCTAATCCGTGCAGTAAGATTACGCATTGCTGTTCTGAATCTGCTGTATTTGCAGTGGCTTTATTGCTCTGTTGGTCGAATGTCCATGCAGCCATTAATGCCAACAATAAAGTTGTGATGGCGAGCACCATCAATACTGTTTTTCGCTTAGGGTAAGTTGCTCGCATTTTACGAAGTTTCTTTTTTCATTAATTGCTTGGATAAGCGCACTGTATTGGCAATTTCTACTACCAGTTCATCGCGCTTATGTAAAATATAGGCGCGTAGCTGGCGTTTGCGCACGAACATAAAGAACACCCTTGCGTTACGTGCCATTTGGCGAATTTCGCGCCGAAAAAACAAAGTGAGGGCAGATGTGAATATTACAACAAAACCGTAAATGAGCACCCATTTGAGCCCGAAAATGCGGTGCACCAACAGGCTTTGTAGTAGCCAGAATAGGCCAAAGAAAAATAAGCTGGATAAGATGCGTGCAGTATCAATTTGATCTTTATCTTTGGCAAAGCGCAGCACTGCCCAGTGCGAGAGGTAATAAGGAATGAGGCCATTGATGGTGCCCAGCAGAGCGAATGGCAATGTAAGCACGAGGGTGATGAGTATTCTTAGGGTGTAGGTGATGACCAGCTTGGGGCGGTACTCAATATCAAGATGATAATTTTGAATGCCGAGCAAGCGACACAGCTTGTCAAAAAAACGCAAGTGAGTGGTGAGTTGTCGCACTTGTTCAGGTGCGTGGGTGCGCAGTACTTTTTGTGCCTGAATGATGCGCTGCATGCCGCTAAAGCGCTGCCCTAATGAACGTGTATCGCGCTTGCCACGGCGCATGGCAAAAAAGCGTTCGAGCAATTTTACTAAACGCATGTCTTGCCAAGTGGCAGTGTTAAGGGTGACACTTTTTAGGCCTTGTTCAATTTGCGCCGTTAGTGCGTCTATTTGTTGTTTGTTAGTCGGGTCGGCTTCCTGCGCATTCGGAAAAATAGGTGCGCCGTACTTGACTAAGACATCGCCGCGAAACCGCCCTTTATGGCTAAAATTCAGGCCAATTGGAATTAAGGCAGGTGGGTGATTATTCACTTGCGCGGCGCTGAGCGCCATGCGTGCTGCGCCGGTTTTAAGCTTGGAGAGGTGCGAATCAGAATGGCTTTGCCCTTCGGGGAAAATCACTACATTTTCATTTTGGGATAGCAGCTCAGTCACTTTACGAAAGCTGTCTTGGTTTTGGTCCATTGTTCGTTGGTCCCGACCTTCCTTGGCACGATAAATGGGAATTGCTCCCATCAAATTTAGCCATGGCCCGAAAAACTTAGATTTAAATAGGCCGCTGCGGGCTAAAGGCCGTATAGCATTTGGTGTGGTAGCTTGCACCAATGCAGGGTCGACTAAAGCATTGACATGGTTGGCGCAATAAATAGTTCCGCCTTGGGCGGTAAGCTGGTTGTCACCTTGTACTTCAAGTTGGCGATAAAATAATTTGGCCAAGCCGCGACACAAGGCAGCTATGTTCTGAAAAATAAATTCGCGTCTTTGACTAGCACCTATTAGGCCCAGATAATCCGAGTAAAAATAAACCTAAGTAAATATTAGCAGGATTTGCCTGGTGGATAGGGTTGTTTATTGTTGTTAAGGCAGCTAGTAGGTTCTTGGTTCATAATGGCTTTATAGAGACAGCAAAGAAGCATTACCGCCAGCGGCGCTAGTGTTGGTGCTGATCACACGCTCGGTGGCAAAACGATTCAGGTAATGCGGGCCACCTGCCTTTGGCCCTGTGCCCGACAAACCTTCACCGCCAAAAGGCTGCACACCAACCACGGCACCAATGGTGTTGCGGTTGACGTAAACATTGCCTGCCTTAATGCGCTGGCTGATGTAGTCCACGGTAGTATCAACACGACTATGAATACCAAAGGTAAGCCCAAAGCCCGTGGCATTGATGTTGGCGATTACTTCATCCAGCTTGCTAGCATCATAAGGGGTGATGTGCAAGATGGGGCCAAACACCTCTTGCTCAAGCTGTTCAATGTCTTCAATCTCAATAAGAGCAGGTGCAAAGTAATGGCCTTTATCTTGAGCATCTAACTGGGCTGACGGTGCGCGATACAGCAGATGGCCAGCAATGCGCATCTTGTCGACATGGGCATTTAGGTTGCTCAATGCCTCTGTGTCAATAATGGGGCCCACATCAGTGTGCAGTTTAATGGGGTTGCCCGTAATCAGTTGGTCCATGGCGCCCTTAAGTTTTTCGACTACCTGTGGGTAAATTTCTTGCTGTACATATAGCACGCGTAGCGCAGAGCAGCGCTGTCCAGCGCTTTGAAAAGCGGATTGCACCACATCATCCACAAGCTGCTCGATCAATGTTGATGAATCGGCAATCATGGCATTCAGGCCGCCTGTTTCAGCAATGAAAGGCACAATTGGGCCTTCTTTAGCAGTGATGCTTTGTAAAATGCGCTGCGCTGTTTGGGTGGAGCCCGTAAAAGTAAGGCCTGCAATGTGCGGCAAAGCAGTTAACTGTGTACCCACTTGCGACCCACTGCCTGGCACTAAGTGCAGCACTTCCTTAGGCACGCCCGCTTGATGTAATAGTTCTACGGCGCGATAAGCTACTAATGGCGTCTGCTCGGCGGGTTTGGCCAGCACGGCATTGCCGGCCGCCAAGGCAGCGCTGACTTGACCAGCAAAAATTGCCAGTGGGAAATTCCACGGGCTAATGCATACAAACACCCCTCGGCCGTGTAAGCGGTGCTGATTACGCTCACCGGTTGGGCCATGCAGGGTCTTGGCACTGGTGAAATGGCGGCGGGCTTGCACAGCGTAATAACGTAGAAAATCTACTGCTTCGCGCAGCTCAGCGATGGCGTCGTTTAAAGTTTTGCCTGCTTCTAAAATGCACAGTGTCAGTAGTTCATCGCGGTGTCGTTCAAACAAGGCCGCGGCTTCTTCTAAGATGCCAGCACGTTTATTGCCGCGCCTAGCATCCCATGCCCATTGGTGTTGTTGTGCTTGCTCGAAGCAGGTCGCAATCTGTTTAGCACTGGTGGGCATCGCATAGCCAACGGCTTGAGCGGTCGCTGGGTTTTCCACAATATGCATTTGTGCAGCGCTGCTTTTTTCACTTCCTAAGTCACATTGCGCTTGCCAGCTTTGAGTTGATAGCGGTTCAAAGGCTTGCATGAAACCAGATATTTCATTAGCGTCATCCAAATTAAGCCCTGATGAATTATGTCGATCACTAAACAAAGCGCTGGGCAGCGCAATTTTAGGATGTCGCTTATGTTCGCTATTTTTTAGTTTTGCGATTGGATCGCCAATGATTTCTTCGATCGGCAAGTCTTTATCAACCAATCGATTGACGAACGAGCTATTGGCGCCATTTTCTAGCAAGCGGCGCACCAAATAGGCTAGCAAGTCTTTGTGTGCACCCACTGGGGCGTAAACGCGCACAGGTTTCTGACGCTGCTCGATCACTTGTTGATACAGCATTTCGCCCATGCCGTGCAGGCACTGAAACTCGTAATCGTGCTCAGGCTTTGCCTTGCACAAGATGCTAGCGACAGTATGTGCATTATGAGTGGCAAATAGCGGGTAAAAAGCCTGTTGATTGCTCAGTAATTTATCGGCGCAGCGCAAGTAAGCCACGTCGGTGGTGAATTTTTGGGTGTACACAGGGTAGTCGAGATAACCCTGTTCTTGAGCATGTTTGATTTCGCTGTCCCAATAAGCGCCCTTGACCAAGCGGATCATCATGCGTCGATTATGTTTGGCGGCTAGCTGCTCGATCCACTCCAGTACAGGCAAGGCACGCTTTTGGTAAGCCTGCACCACAAAGCCGAGCCCTGACCAGGCTTGTAAGCTAGCATCACGACATAAGCCTTCTAAGATCGCTAGTGAGGGCTCAAGACGCTCGCTTTCTTCGGCATCGATGGTGAGGCCAATGTTGTACTGAGCTGCGATGTGGCACAATTCAACTATTTTGGGCAGCAATTCATCCATGACGCGTTGCTCTTGGGCATATTCATAACGCGGGTGTAGAGCAGAGAGCTTAACGGAAATACCTGGGCTGCTGATTGGGTCAATGTTGCGCGTTTTTTTGCTTTGATTTTTGCCAATAGCATGGATGGCGTCGAGGTACGATTGAAAATAAAACTCGGCATCTTTGGTGGTGCGCGCTGCTTCACCGAGCATGTCATAAGAATATAAGTAGCCTTTTTGCTCGTTTTTTGCGGCGCGTTTTAAGGCCGCTGGCATGGTCTCAGCCAGCACAAATTGTTGTCCCATGATTTGCATCGCTTTAGTCATCGCAGCGCGAATGACAAGCTCGCCAGTTTGGCCAACCAAGCGACTCAGATATTGCGCAGGGTTATCCACGGTGCGTTTGTTCAGGCGTACAAATTTGCCGGTCAACATCAAGCCCCAGCTGGAGGCGTTGACAAACAGTGATTCACTATTACCGATGTGTGCCTGCCAGTCACCGTCTTGCAATTTGTCTTGAATCAGGGCATCAGCTGTATCGCCATCAGGGATGCGTAGCAAGGCTTCTGCTAAGCACATCATGGCAATACCTTCTTCGGAAGACAGCTTAAATTCCTGTAAAAAGGCGTCCAGTCCGCCGTGGTTTTCATTGTTGTTGCGAATGGTCTGCACCAAGTCATAAGCGGTTTGCTTGATGCTTTGTTGGTCGACGCTTTGTTCTGCAAAATAGTCCAATAGCCCATCAACACATTGGGCTTCGTCGCGGTGATAAGCTTCACGGATGGCTTGCCGTAATGGGTTTTCAGAATAGAACGGGATGGAGTTAGGCATAGTGCTTAAAGTGATGTTCGACTGAGCGCTAATTTAGCATTAAAATAGCAAAACAACTGCCGTTATTACTATGCTATTGTTTATTGCTTCGATTTTCTGTTGAATTTCTATATTGCCAAATATTAGTCCTGAAATTGAACAAGCCTTGGCAAAGGTTGCGAACGCGCGTATTCGGCAAGAAGCCCGAGTGTTGCTAGATTTAATGCATGAGGCCACGAGCTTAACACCGTATTTGTCGGGCAAAATTATTGGCTTTGGACGCTATCATTACCAATACGACAGTGGCCATTCGGGTAGCGCGATTGTCACGGGCTTTGCGCCAACTAAAACCCATTTCACGGTGTATATCATGCCGGGTTTTGCTGATTATCAAGGTATGCTTGCACGCTTGGGGAAGCATCGCAGCAGCAAGTCCTGCTTGTATATTAATAAGTTGGCTGATGTTGATCTAACTGAGCTAAGCGCTATAGTAAAACGCAGCGCTACAGATATGGCTGCTAAGTACACGATTGAAGACGTAAGCTAGATCAATGCTTTTTGAAAGATAACTATTTTTTATACTTTATCGAGTTTACGCAAGCTATTTGGTAGCAAACGCAAGTCGGCCATGCTGGCCACTAAAGCTTTTCCAAAACTGGCTTCTTCTTCATAAACTAGCTTGTAGTATTGCACTTTCATCGTCAATGCGCTGCCCAGCACGATGCTCAGCAATGTGATAAACGAACCGAGCGCTAAGGTGGACACGCCTGTGATGCCCTGGCCGATGGTGCAACCCAGCCCCAACACGCCACCAAAGCCCATCAACACCGCGCCAATCGCGTGGGTTATAAAGTCGCTAAAATTGGCAAACCATTCGATGCGAAAGCTTTTACTAATCATGGCCCATAAGAACGAACCTAAAATCAAACCAAACACTGCCACAATGCCAAAGGTGAGGTTGCTACGTGCTGGACCGTTGGCGAAAAAGCCTAGGGCTTGCCCCAGTGGATTAATGAAGGTGTAGGATTGCGGGCTAAGCGGCGCGCCAAGCGCGGGCTTAAGCTGCTCATCATCAGCCAAAAAATCCCACTCGTTGTAATAGTCACGCAGGGCAAGCACCTCGCCATCGGCATTCACACCAATTATGCTAGTGACCAACCATGCTCCGAGCACGGCAAGCCCTACCACTATGCCGCTGAGTAAGTTGTCATTATTTTGCGCAAAGCGCGCATCTTTAAACACATATATCAATATCGCGGTTGCGATGAGCAAGCCGGTGATCATGCGTGCGCCGAGGGCTTTGTCGCTGCCCACCAATAAACTGCCCAAATCTTGCGAGGCGCCCAAGTTAATACTTAGGTGCTGTGCCCACGGCAAAAACAAAGAGGAGTACAAGGTTTGGTCACTCCCTGGGAAGGGGTTGACCATGAAATAGGCAATCAAGCCAATAATAAATAGCACGAAGATTGACTTGAGATTACCAGCACCAAAACGCACTAAGGTGCGATTACCGCAGCCACTGGCTAAAGTCATGCCAATGCCAAATAATAGGCCGCCGAGCAAGTTCTCGGCCCAAATAAGGTTGCCTGAGCGATAGGGTGGAAAGGCACCATCGGCCTTGACCCAGCCAAAATATTCAAACATCACTACGCCTATTAAGGCAATGGCGATGGCTAGCAGCCATGCGCGAAAACGACCTTTGTCGCCGATATTAACCCAGTCAGACACTGCCCCCATGGTGCAAAAGTTGGTCTTGTTCGCGACCGCACCAATCAGTACTGCCAGCGCAAAGGCGGCCAGCAAAAATACATTCCAAGCGCTGAGGAAGTTATTAAAAATCATGGTTTATTCTTTTATGCGGTGTCGTATGGGCTTAGTGTAGCAAGCATTGCTTGGTTATTTTATAGCACTTGTTGGCTATGTGATTATATTAGGGCTATTCCTTTATCGCTGTATGTAATTACTTAGATTTAGTATTGGGCTTTGCAAGATATCTTCGGGTACTTTATACCTAATCAAAATGCTATTATGAAATACAGCACAAAATTAATTTCAATGGACGGTTGATATGGCAGAAGTAATCAAAAAATACAGCAACGACGATATCACGGTGATTTGGCAGCCGAGCAAATGCAGTCATGCAGCGGTTTGCGCGAAGCAATTATCGCAAGTATTCAACCCTAAAAAGCGTCCGTGGGTGGACATGCAAGGCAGCGACAGCGAGGCGATTGTGGCAACGGTGCGCAAGTGCCCGTCGGGTGCGCTCAGTATTGAAGGTGATGCTGCCACTAAAGATGAAGTTGCAGGCAAAGAGCAAGGTGGCAACACTGCCATTACTGTTTACGAAAATGGCCCTGCTGTGGTCGCCGGTACGGTGGAAATGACGTTAGCCGATGGCAGCACAAAAATGCTTAACAGCCCAGCTTTGTGCCGTTGTGGGGCATCAGCCAACAAACCGTTTTGTGATGGCAGTCATAGTAAGATTAATTTTATGGGTTAGCTAATGCGTGATTCGAATGCAGGTTAATGGCTTGTACTGGCTTGAAGATAGCCTGCGTTGGCGTGTTTGCTAGTGATGGCTTAAGGCAAGCCGCATGCCAAGCAATATTAGAATGCTGCCCCCAATGCGTTGCATTAAACGATTAGATTGCGGTGATTGTTGTATAAACTCGAGCACCTTGGCGGCCAATAGCACGCAAAGGATATCGGCGCTGGAGAATAAGACATTGACGATAGTGCCGAGTAGCAGCAATTGAGCTGATAGTGGCAGCGCTGCCGCGGAGTCAGTGAATTGGGGTAAGAAGGCAATATAGAACATGGCAGTTTTAGGGTTCAGTACTTCTACGGTCATACTGCGCCAAAATGTTTGTTTGTTGTGAACTTGCTGAGCAGCAGTTTGTGTGTCGATTGTGGTATTGCCAGAGCGAAACAACTGCACGCCTAGCCAAATCAGATAGCATGCTCCAGCTAGTTTTAGGGCAGTATATAGCGCAGGCACTGCAGAAAATATGGCCGATAAGCCCAGTGCGGTAGCAATAACATGCACATAACCGCCGACATGGATGCCCAACGCTGCTTGCCAACCTGCGCGACGACCGCGAGCGATTGTTTGCGCTGCCGCATACAGTGTAGAAGGCCCTGGCATATAAGCAAACAGAACAGCGGCGATAAAAAACGCTACAAGAATATCAGTCGATGGCATGGCTGTTATGCTTTTAAGGTGTGCACATTCTCATTTTAAAAATCAAGCAGCTAAGACTTCAAGCATGTTTGCTACTAAATCGATATGGCTGCATGATTAATACTATTTAGAAACGCTAACATGTCTTCAGTTTTTAAAGTCATCGTCTGGCGGTTATCTAGAGGATGCACATGGATAAGCTCATGTTTAAGCAGGGTTTCGTCAATTACAAACTGCACTTGGTTTCCTATGTCATTGATGAGTGCCATGGGGCTGACAGAGCCAGGGTGCACGCCAAGATAATGCATTAAGCGTTCGGGCGAGGCGAAGGAGAAATTTTGTGCGTTTAGTGTTTTAGCGGCCTGCTTTAGATTAATCACACGGTCTTCTTGCAAGGTCAACAACCACATTTGCTTTTTCTTGTTATAAACAAACAAGTTTTTGGTAAAGCCACCGGCGACATCAGGACGATGCTGCTTGGAGTCCGCGACGGTAAGCAGTGGTGGATGCTGTAAAATTTTCGTTTCAATGCTGAGGGCACCCAATGCCATCATCAATTGCGCAGGTGTGTGCGGCGTTTGGCCATCAATTAAGCGGTCCATTCTACTTTTCCTTCAAGTGATTGTGCAATGCATCAACAAAGGTGCATTGTAAGCACTAGATTAAATCGCTAAGTACTCGTGACGCAAGGCTTCGTTTTCGAGCACTTCCTTGGCACTGCCATCGTACACCACTATGCCCGTGTCCAAAATGACTGCGCGGTCGGCCAATTTTAAGGCAGCCACTGCGTTTTGCTCCACGATGATGGAAGTATAACCTTGTGCCTTTAGCTCCACTAGAATCGATTCGATTTCTTGCACAATGGTGGGCGCAAGACCTTCATAGGGTTCGTCCAGCAGTAAGATTTTGATGTCGCGCATCAGCGCGCGTGCCACAGAAAGCATTTGTTGTTCGCCGCCTGACAGGGTGATGCCCACTTGGCTGCGGCGTTCAGCAAGGCGTGGGAAATGTTCGTATACTCGTTCTTTAGTCCAGCCTCTTGGTTCTTCAATTTGGGCGAGAATAAGGTTTTCTTCAACTGATAAACCGGGAATGATCGCTCGGTCTTCTGGTACTAGCTGAATGCCTGCACGTGCTGCTTGGAAGTCCTGCATTTCGTGCACAGCTTGACCTTCAAGGTAAATCTCGCCGCTGCGCAGTTCGGGATCAGCCGCTCTGGCAATGGTGCGCAGAGTCGAGGTTTTGCCTGCACCATTACGGCCAAGTAAGGCTAAAATCTCCCGCTCGTTGATGTCGAAAGATACGCCTTGTACGATGTATGATTCACCGTAGTAAGCATGTATATCTTGCACCGAGAAATAGGGTATAGCTTGATTGCTTTCGTTATCACTCATGGCTATTCCTCTTCCGCGGCTTCCCCGAGATAGGCTTCTTTCACCTTGGGGTTGTTTTTAACTTCTTCTGGCGTGCCTTCGGCAATGATGCGCCCTTGGGCTAATACCGAAATATAATCGGCTAAGGAAAATACCACGTGCATGTCATGTTCAATAATAACTTTAGTCATGCCTCGCGATTTTATTTTTTGCAACAGCTCGATAGTCGTATTGGTGTCATGCCGCGCCATGCCTGCAGTCGGTTCGTCCAACAGTAACAAACGTGGGTTTTGCACTAGGCACATTGCCAATTCAAGGCGGCGTTTGTCGCCACGTGATAGTGAAGCGGCTATGGTGTCCATGCTGGCAGCCAATCCCACGTCTTCTAAAATATGCTCGGCTTGCTCACGGACCTCGCCTTGTTTGCGCAAACTAGCAAATGGAGCGAACTTGAAGCTGCCATCGCGCTTAGATAAAACGGGCATCATCACGTTTTCAATTAGCTCTAAGTCGGGGAAAATCTCTGGCGTTTGAAACACGCGCGCAATGCCCAGCTGATTGATCTCGTGTGGAGTTTTGCCGGTGATCACCTCGCCGTCAAACACGACTGCGCCGCGGTCAGGCTTGATGCGACCCACGCACACATTCAGCAGCGTGGATTTGCCTGCGCCGTTAGGGCCTATGATGGCATGAGTTTTACCTTCTTTGATAGATAAATCAACGTCGCCAAGGGCTTGCAAACCGCCAAAGCGCTTGTCAACGTCACTTACATGTAACACTACATTGTCAGTCATGAGTCTGTTCTAGTGCCCGTTTTAGCTACTGTTCTTGGATTTGAGTTTAGATGCAATCAAGCGTGCGCCAGAAATCAAACCGCCCGGTAAAAAGATCACGATTAACATAAACACCAAACCCAAAGTAAGGTGCCAGCCTTCGCCAACAAAGGGGCCGACTATTTTTACCATGATGGCTTGTATTGCTTCGGGCAGACCGCTGAAAATCTCGTGTAAGCGGTTTTCACCAATTGATGAGAAAATGTTTTCAAAGTATTTAATTACGCCAGCGCCGATTACTGGGCCAATTAAGGTGCCAAGGCCACCTAATATAGTCATTAGAACCACTTCACCCGAGGCGGTCCATTGCATGCGCTCCGCGCCTGCTAGTGGATCAGTCACTGCCATCAAACCGCCTGCTAGCCCCGCATACATACCAGAGATAACGAAGGCGGCAAGTAGATAAGGGCGAGTATTAAATCCCGTATATTTCATACGGCTTTGGTTGGATTTGATGCCACGCAAGGCCATGCCAAAAGGCGAGCGAAAAATACGCAATGAGATCCAGAAACAAAGAATGAGCATGGCAGCGCAGAAATAAAACCCCGGATAGCCGCTGAGCTTCATGCCAAATAGATTGGTAATAGGGATGCTTTCAGTGGCTGCGATACCAAAGGCACGATCAATATGTCGTGGATCATAAAGGCTCAATTGCAGGCCGGTTTCACCATTGGTAATTGGGGTCAACACTGAATAAGCCAAGTTATACGACATTTGTGCAAAGGCTAAGGTAAGAATAGAAAAATAGATACCTGATGCCTACATTTCGAACAGTGACATCACGACGACGACAGCTAATGGTGGTCTAGGCAGCGTT
>CALIFM010000196.1 GCA_938021685.1 uncultured Gammaproteobacteria bacterium
CAAAATCTGATCCACCTATTTGCCATACAAGCCAAGTATCAGTAATGCTTTTTCTCAAAACACCATCGCATCTAACCTCAATGGTAAATCTTGCGTATGACCTTTGTGATGTTAAGGCAATGCTATTGTCGATTATAAAGGCACAAACCCTTAAATCAATCATCAACTTTTTAACCGGTGGCACTGGATTTTCAGGCGTCGGATTAAAAGGAACAGGCGAATTAAGTGCGAATATAACCGGATCGTTTGGAAAAGTTACGTCTGTTATCCTCGGCGCTACATTGTCTCTTATATCAAGATTTATAAGTGATGTTGAAAGGCAAGTTTCATTAATCAAATCGATTGTATCAACAAAGTTTTGTAGCTCTGTTCGCTTGATGCATGGCTCAATTGATAGTTGTACAGGCGGATACTCAACTGCTCTAGATTCAAAGGTATATACGCAATAGCTTTGCTCTATTGAGTCGATTGTTGTTAGCCCGCTAGTGGTCAAGCCAACCTCACAATTATCTGATGCATTGAGGCCAACAAACAAAGATTGCCCAGGCAAGCAACGGCCACAGTGCACGTATCTTATGGTTTCGCAAATGCTTGAGGTTGGGTTGTCGTTAGTTCTAGGCGGTACATTAAAGCCACGATCAGGGCAACTTATCTCATCATCATTGCAGCCGGCAAAAGGCTTTACAGATACATAAGAGGGTAATTGGCTCCTTGTTGTCGCGCAAACTTTTATCTCACCAAATATTAGATAATCAGCAGTGCCAACAAATGTTGCTAGGTTGTGCTGATCGCCATCATCAAACTCATACTCTGTACAGACTGGTGTTTGGCCAGTGTTAGAGAATCGGTTTCTTAATGCATCAGCGTTTTGAATCATGAGGCAAAGCGCATCACGCGAGTAATTGCATCCCTCTTTGACAACCGGTGGTTTTGCAAAGCCTGGTATAGATTCGCCTGAAATCTCGCGAACACAAACAATCGCACCACAAAAAGTTACTCTAAAAACACTTGATACCACATTGCCGGTTATGTTCGCCTGAGCCCTTGCACAAATCTCTATCTCCGATCCCTCTGGACACTCAACGCAAAGGTTATTTATTTCATCACTGTGCAGCGTGGTATCAGTGGTGTCGTTGCACTTTAAAAAGTAAGTAAAAGAACTGCTATTGATTGTTGCTTGATCATCACTATTGCCCGATCCACCATCAGCAATGTTAATACGCGGGAACGCATTAAAGAAAATCATTTTTTGCTCTTTGTTGGGTGCCTGGTCAAATGCAGTTATAGGCGCTTGCTCTTGCAATATCTCGCAAATATCCTGATTTACATCACCCTCAAGTGTTATCTCGAAAGGCTTGCAGATAAACTCTCTTTTACTGTTGCTTGCGCACTGGCTTATGCACTCAAAGTTATTAAAAACATCAGCAACAAAATCGCTATCAATGCAATCAGGCACATTGCCTATTTGAATATAATCAGCCATTACCAGATACCAACGCAATCATCATTTTCACAATCATCAAGCACATCAGTTACAAAGGTTGGGCAATTAGTATCACAGTTAAGTGCAGGGCTGATGTTATCGTTAAAAGGCATTCTCTCGAACGATACACGCGTGCATTTCTCACTTGGCGCAATGCCCTTAACAATCCACAAATCACGAGTAGGGTTGCCCTCAGTGTCTTGAGGCGCTTTATGGTGGCATATTCTATTAAAACCACCAAGCTCAAAGAACACATCAGCGTACTCATTAGTAAACTCAAAAGAAATCTCTTTGCCTACACACTCGCGAACTAAGGCCCATCTATAACCATAGGTTTTTGCAAGGTAGGCATTGGATCGACTTATCCAACGTGAGTTAAAGCTTTTTATTGATCGCTGTTTGTGCTTGCGCCTGTCGCATGGCTTGCGTAAAACATCGGCATCAGCGTAAGCAGTTGTATCAGCCAGGTTTTCAGCCGATAGGCCGCTTGAGCAATCAACAATTGTGTGATCGTATTCAACAACATTATAAAAATCATCTGTTTTTCTTTGTGTAAATGAACCGTCAACCGGATCGCACTCAGCAACCTCATGTATTTCCTCATCGCACTCAGGCGGCTTTAGTGCTTTTATTCTTATCTTGCCATCAACAGCGTCATAATAAAGAAAAAACATAAACTCAGCCGACAACTCATCAAGCAAGGTTTTTACTGTTTCGCCTTTGCAAACAACAACATCCTCAGTGATGATATCCAGTGGCCGGCAACAAATAAACTCATCAAATGAATCCCAATCAATGATACAAAAAGGATCGTCCTCACAACATGAGAGGCCGGTTGCCTCCAAATCCATACAATCAAAAAGTTGTTTTATTATCTCAGCTATATGGCCCTTAAAAGTCTCGGCCAGGCTTATCGGTGAACCGCCATCATGAGCGCTTATTTCAGAGCCACAAGCCCCACGCTCAATCAATTGGATGTTCCAACCTGCAGGAAAAACATCATCTGATTTAACGGCTCTCACGCGCATAACTTCCTTGCCTACGCATATATGCCTTAAACGTTTAAAACAATCATCTTGCTCTTTGTCACCAACAAGGTAATTGTTTTGCAGCAAATTTGAGCCTATCAATGCATAAGGGTTGCCACCATCAGTATCAAGCCCATCCATAGGCCCGCCAAGCGTAAAGGGCAACGGAAACTCACTGCCAAGGTTGCTAGTGGCAACTAATTTTGATTCATTGTTTGGGCACTTTGATTTCTCAGCCAGTACAAGCGGATCTTTTAGTATCAAACAAAATTTGCAGGCGTTATCAGGGCCAGTATGGCTATCGATAAAGTAACTTTGTTTATTGAACTGGCATAGCAACTCGTACTCACAAAAACCGGTGTAAACATTGACGCGCAAACCTTCAAGGTTTTTATGTCGCGCAAGCAATCGGCCCCATAAAGTGCCAGGCATATCCTCTGGACACCTAATAGGAATTGCGCCACGCGGCCATGATGAATCAAAGCCCTCATCAGTGTGAGGAGCATCCTGAAAACAGACGGTTATTTTTCCGCGTGTTGAGAATGTTTGGCCAAGCTTTAACTTTGTGGGCTCATGCTGAGTTGATAGAACGTTAGGAACATAGTTATATATGCCCAGGTGTGATGGAATTTTGCAGGTTGAAAACCAATAGGATTCTGTTGAGCATGCGTAGTTGCACTGATCGGTGCATGTATTATTTGTTCGATAACATGGATTAGCTGCAGTTGATTGGCACGCGCCATCCTGAAAAAAGTTTGCACATTTTTCAACGATAACCTCAACGAGTGTTAATGGCGTTAGGTTGCAAAGGCTAAGCTGCGGATTTAACAAAACGTTTTATCAACTGATCTTGTGTTGTGTAGCCCTCGGCGCTCAGGCTTACGCTATAAGTGCATGTATCAGGGTCAAAAACACTCTCTCCACCCTTTCTAGGTATCCAGCCGCTAAATATATCTTTTGGTGAGTTGTTGCGTGAGTGTTGAAACAATACGCCATACCGTCGCATATACCTTAACAGCGGCCTCCACTCCTCATCTAGCCACTCACGGCTAACGCACTCAAGCTCAAGCTCAAGCGGCACCGGAACATGTTCAAGGGTTTGAGACAATCGGCCACAACGTGATGTTTTTATATCAAGCTCATAATCGCTGCCATCGTGAGGATTGTTAAAGGTTGCCGGCAACCGATCACAAGGCAAAAAGAACTTTTTTCCAACGAATAGCTGTTGAATACAAATAACATCATCAGTGTTAGAAACGATATCAATCGTTAAATCACTGATGCCATCAGGCGGCACATCCTCAAAATTAACTTGAATCGGGCAAATCAAAGCATCAGTGCACGATCCATCATTAAAAACACCGATATCAACCGGCTGGCCCTCATTATCAGGATTCTCCTGGTTAAGCGGAAAAGGGCTTGTTTGTATACTGCCATCAGTGATGTTATGGCCCCAAATAATAATAGAGTCCAGGAAAGTTATAGGGCCAGATAGATTAATTGAGGTTGAGCCCTGAAACTGGAAAAACTGGCTATCGTTGCAACTGCACGCATTGATGATTGAATTGAGCCCGTTGGTTGCTGTAATCGTCCAATCAGGTCGATGGCACACATTGCAGTAGTGAAACGCCGGCTCATCCGGTTTAGGCTCACAAGCAATGCCAAGACAGTCCTCATCGCAATCGCCTATACAATTTTCACACGCCATCAGTCTGATCCTCAAGTGGTATTAAAACGCCTGGATCGCACTCAGGCTCATCGGACTCCTCACACCTTTCCTCAACTTCAAAAGTTAGTAAAACACTGCTACATATTGAGGATTCATCACAATTAATATTAACAGTAAACACATCGCTACAATCACACAATGCATCACAAGTTAACACTTGCACTTGCACCGGTGGCGAATTAACACAAACAAGCACCTGATCAGCAGGGATCATATTAACAGTGCATGTATAAGGCGTTGTAATACCATTTATTTGACATGATGCTGTAACAATGGCCTGACCGTTGCCAGTTTGACTAACAGTTAAAACCGCTTGCCCTGGTGATGTTGGCGTAACGATTAAATCACCACTATTAGACGACCATTGAGTTAAACCACCCTCACAACCGGTAAGTAATGCCACGCCGGTTTGGCCTGCAATAATGCCAAGGGGACAATTTAAACCAGGTGGTATATCACCATTGTTGCCGCCGTCGCCATCATCCTCACAACAAAACCGCAAATCATAACTACCCTTTGCAGTAAAAACAACAGTAGTTGATAACGCGGTTGGATCGTCAAATATTGCATCAGCACCGATAGGAGCCGAAACAACCTCCCACTCACCAACAGCACCAGGTATTTGGCAAGTCGATGAAATAGGGTATTCAACATTTGGGCAATACTCATCGATATCATCATCGAGGCCAAAGATAATAATAGCCATTACTGACAGCACTCAAACCAAGGGCTATACAATCCCTCACTTGGAAAAGTCACATAACTTATCGGATTGTTTGGGCTGTCAAAAATAACTGAGGCTGGATTTATGCCGTTTGGTACTGCCACTTTCCACTCACCAATAAGCCCGTCACATTGAGCGGTTAAAAGGTATTTCCTGCCAGCACAATATTGATCAGCCGGCTCAATTTCGGGCTCCATTACTCAACTGGCTCCCTTAAAATAGTCCAATTAAATTCACTTAAATCAACCCTTGAGCAACACGCTATCTCAACTTGGTTGCAACCCTCGCGTGCGTTGTTAATTTGCACCCCGTTATCAATGATCGTTACTTGCAAAGGAAATATTGTATCGACCGGCCTGATAACGACATACCTATCATTTGGGCAGTTGCAATACTTTATTGTAACTATATCGCCTGGCTGAAATATTCCAGCCTCAACAGTTGCCTCGAAACTCATGCCACCCGATCACTTCTGATTTGAGTTGTTTCGTTATCGTTTATAGCCTCAATTAGCTCCTCAATATCATCAGCATCATAACCATCGCGACCATTGATCGTTAAATTAATGATGCGCCTCGGGCCTGTTGTGGTTGCCTGGGCAACATTTGCAACCGATGGTGTTGTTGTTGATGTAGGTGTTGATGATACTGAATTACCACCGCCGCTAGCTGTAGGTGTTGAGGTTGAGCCTAAGTTAATCGATTTCATTTGCTGCACACCGGCAACAAGCGTTGCTAAAAC
>CALIFM010000197.1 GCA_938021685.1 uncultured Gammaproteobacteria bacterium
TGCAGCAAGGCCGCCGCCGAGCGCCATGATCAACGCACCTAGCCAGATCCACCGAATCAATGGTTTATGGTAGATGCGTAAGGCCCATGCACCCTCATTGCCAATGGGCTCGCCAAGAGCTACGTATACATCGCGCATTAGGCCAGCGTCAATTGCCGCTTCAGTCATCGGCATGCCAGAGATATATTGGCGCTTTTCGGGGTGTAAAATGGCCACGGCCTTGCCGTTTTTAAAAACCTGTACTGCCCCTTGCTGTGCCGCATAATTTGGTCCGTCTACATTTTGCACACCATCAAAAGTGAAATCATAGCCTGCTACTTGCAGGGTTTCGCCTGCATCAGCGCGTAGGTCTTTTTCAATACTGTAAGCCGAGGTAAGGGTGACGCCAATGATGAATACACCTAGTCCGACATGTCCTGCTACCATGCCGTAAAAGCCAAGCGGTGCGCTGCTAAAGCGCCGAAAGCTGCCAGCAGTGATTTTCAGGCGATCATAAATTAAACTTAAACTGGTGAAAATGGCCCAGCTGCCCAATACGCAACCGAAGGCCGCGCTGAAGGAGTAGGGAGAGTAGGCCAGTGGCGCTGCAAAGCCAACTATAAGACTAAGTAGTAATGGAACAGTTAGCTTGCTACGGATACGTGCCCAGCTATCGCGCTTAAAGCGGGTATAAGCGCCGATACCGACTAGCAATGCCAACGGAGCAGTCAGCGGCACGAATACTGCGTCAAAATAGGGTGGGCCGACTGAAATTTTGCCATAGCCTAATGCATCTAAAATCAGCGGGTACAGTGTGCCAAGCAACACACTAGCGGCGGCCACCACTAGTAGCACATTGTTGACCAGCAGACTGCTTTCGCGGGATAGCATTTCAAAGTGGACGCGGCTGCGAATTTGCGGTGCACGCCAAGCATACAGCGCCAATGAGCTTCCAACGACTAAGCCCAAGAAAATCAAAATATATAAGCCCCGACCTGGGTCAGAGGCGAAGGAATGTACTGAGGTCAGCACGCCCGAGCGCACCAAGAATGTTCCAAGTAAAGACAGTGAAAACGCGAGCACCGCCAGCAGCACCGTCCATGCTTTAAATACACCACGTTTTTCAGTCGCCGCCAAAGAGTGCATCAGCGCAGTGGCTATTAGCCAGGGCATAAATGAGGCGTTCTCAACCGGATCCCAAAACCACCAGCCGCCCCAGCCGAGTTCGTAATAGGCCCACCACGAGCCTAATGCAATGCCGATGGTCAGAAATAGCCACGCTACATTGGTCCACGGGCGAGACCAGCGCGCCCATGTGGCGTCTAATCGCCCACCGATCATGGCGGCAATAGCAAAGGCAAAAGCTACGCTCAAACCCACATAGCCCATATAAAGCATGGGAGGGTGAATGGCGAGACCAAAGTCCTGCAACAAGGGGTTAAGATCACGGCCTTCTAGCGGCGTGGGGAATAGACGCTCAAATGGGTTGGAGGTCAGCAGCATAAATAGTAAAAAACCGATGCTAATGAAGCCCATTACTGCTAGCACTTGCGCCACAATGGGCTCGGGCATCGAGCGACTGAATAAGGCCACCGCCGCCATCCACAGGCCCAACATCAGTGCCCATAGCAGTAACGAGCCCTCATGTGAGGCCCATACGCCGGATATTTTAAACAACAAAGGCAGCTGGGTGTTTGAGTGCGCCGCCACCAATTTAACCGAAAAATCAGAGGTGATAAACACATAAGTGAGACAGCCAAAGGCGAAGGCGATAAATCCAAAGTGTGCCAATGCCACGGGCTTAGCGGCGGCTACCCAATTACCCAAGCGATAATGCAGACCTAAAGAGGGTACGATGGCCAGCACCAACGCCAAACCAAAGGCGATGCTTAAGGCTAAGTTGCCCAGTTCGGCGATCATTGCTTAGCCTCGTTGGCAGTATCACTATACTTGCCCTTGTTAGCTTGCTTTAATGCTTCAGACACTTCAGGCGGCATGTAGTTTTCATCGTGCTTAGCCAGTACCTCAGAAGCGACAAATAGGCCATCTTGTAGCTGACCCAGCGCCACTACACCTTGGCCTTCTCGAAATAGGTCGGGCAAAATGCCAGTGTATTTCACAGTCACGGCTTGTGCGGTGTCGGTCACGCCAAATTGCAGGCTCAAATCACTATCGCTGCGTTGTACGCTGCCATCTTGAACCATGCCGCCAATGCGAAAGGATACGCCTTCAGGCGCTTCGCCCGCTACAATTTGGCTAGGGGTAAAGAACAAGTTGATATTGTGTTTGAGCGCGTTCAAGGTGAAAAACACGGCCAAAGCGAGGCCGGCTAGCAGCAAAAGCACAAGAATTAGGCGTTGTCTGCGTTTAGGGGTCATGATGATTGATCGCGAGCTTGCTGTTGCATTTGTTGGCTGCGCAGTTGTTTAAGCAAAGTACGGCGGCTGCGCAGCGGTGCTAAGGCGACCCATAGCAGCACTACCGCGCTGATCACGTAGCTGCTCCACACAAAGAAAGCATAACCACCCATGGCGAAAAACTCACTCATGCTATCTTCTCATTGACTAGCAGCTGCTGCACCCATTGGGTGCGTCTCTGTGAACTGAGCAATTCATTGCGCACTCGCATCAACAGTACGGTAAAATAGTAAAACTGATAAGCCAGTGCCATCACCAGCAATGGTATGAGCATGCGGGTGTCTATAGAAGGTGCATCAAACTTGCTGACCGTTGCACCTTGGTGCAAAGTGTTCCACCACTCGACTGAATAATGAATGATCGGGATGTTGACCAGCCCCACCAATGCCAAAATGGCCCCAGCGCGTGCAGCGCTTTGGCGGTCGCTGATAGCATTGGTCAATGCCATATAGCCTAAGTATAGAAATAGCAAAATCAGCTCGGAGGTCAAACGTGCGTCCCAAATCCAGTATGTGCCCCACATTGGCTTGCCCCATAAGCTGCCAGTGACCAGCGCTAAAAAGGTGAATGCTGCACCAATGGGGGCGCTCGCGCGGGCTACCGCATCGGCCAATTTCATCCGCCAGACGAGCGTGATCGCTCCAGCCAGCGCCATCACCACATAAACAAGCATGCCCATCCACGCTGCGGGCACATGCACATAAATGATACGAAAGCTCTCGCCTTGCTGGTAGTCAGTGGGAGCGTATACCAAGCCGCCAATTAAGCCTATCGCAAAAAGCACTATCGTGACCCCCGCCAGCCACGGTACGGAATGGCGCGCAAAAGCATCAAAGCGCGGCGGTGAGCCAAAGCCGTGAAACCAGCGCCAGAAGCCGCCTGATGTAGTTGCGTTAGGCATATATGGACGAGTTAATTGATGGTGAAAAAAACAGGTATTGAGTATTGGGTGTAAACTTAACTTCTTGTAATAAGGCAGACCATCGCCTGTAACTTTGGTTCTATTATAGCTAAATTTAGTGCATTAATAATTAAAGAAAACTTCGCTTTCATGTTGCATTGATATAACCCTAAATGTGCCTTTCATTGCAGACTGACTTTGATTGCTGCTGCAATTGCAAATGGGGCAAGGCACAATGCGAATACTAAGGCGGCGGCCAAGAAATACAGTTGGCCTGTATGAGGTAAGCCCACCGCAGCAGCGTGCACGGCGCTGGCGCCGAAGATGAGCACTGGAATGTAGAGCGGTATGATCAGCAAGCTCAGCAGCAGGCCGCTGTTTGTAATGCCCACAGTTAGCCCTGCGCCGATAGCTCCTATCAGACTTAAAGTAGGCGTGCCCAGCAGTAAGCTTAGCGCGAGCACTCCATAGGCTTGCGATGGTAAATGCAACAACATGCCCAGCAGCGGCGATACCAGTACCAGTATTAAGCCAGTGATCAGCCAATGTGCGACGACTTTAGCAAGTAACAGGGCAGTGCTAGGGTGAGGGGATAGCAGCAACTGTTCTAAGCTGCCGTCGTCATAGTCAGTTTTAAATAAATGCTCTAGCGCGAGCAGGGTTGAGAGCAAA
>CALIFM010000198.1 GCA_938021685.1 uncultured Gammaproteobacteria bacterium
CTCGCCTTCATTTGCTTCTGTTTTGCCGCCGAAAAAGGTTTTTAAATTTCGCAGAATTTCTAATGCTTTAAAGCCATCGCCTTTGCTTTCAATCCAAGCGGTTTCCACAATTTCATCGCGTACGGCTAAGTCTTTTGCATATTCATTCA
Organism: uncultured Gammaproteobacteria bacterium; assembly: GCA_938021685.1. Lineage (GTDB taxonomy): Bacteria > Pseudomonadota > Gammaproteobacteria > Arenicellales > Poriferihabitantaceae > JAAELZ01. Next base: position 150 of record CALIFM010000198.1, read on the forward strand.
GCTTTCTGTGGTTGACGAAAAGTGAAGTGTTATTCGCACCGCTGCGTTCTAGCCAGAATGTGTATTTATCATTGGCAGAGGGGCGTCCACCTAGGTTATCGAAAAAATTGGTGATACCAGACAATACGCCGCCATCGGCTTCTTCATTGCCAATCCAATCAGTTTCAATGATGGCAGTGCTTTTGCTTTGGCTTAAAATAGGTAGGCTAGATTTTTGAGTGAAATCTACTAACTTTGCCCATACTTCATCGATACTTGCATTAACCTCAAGCCAGCGCTCACCTGTGTCATTGCGCTTAATCTCAAGGCCTTCGATTTCAGGCAGCACTTTGGTGTCGGCGCTCTGTGCAGAGCCGCTTTTAAAAGTTGCGCTGCTGTTGGTGATTAAATCAGGCGGCAGCTCCAAACTGGATTGTGCCCGTGCAGTGCGGTAACCTGGCTCAACACTGTTGTCGGGCTTACTAGCACATCCAACCAGTAGCAGAAGGCTCATCGAGGTGATAATAAGTGCTGATTTCATCATCAGTATGTATGCAGTATTTGATAAAAGTGGGCAGCATTATACCAAGCTTGCGTTAAGGCGAAAGCCTATTACAACAATATGTCGATGCTCAGCATATCTTATTAAAGTGAAATTCAGCTTGCTGCGCTTTTTATAGGGAACGGCTGAGCATCCATGCGGCATTGATAGTAAACTTGAGCAATGGAGAAAAAGCTAAGCCAATTCGCGCAGCAGCTTAGTCAACTGCAAGCCGATTACACGGCCTTGTGGCACGAAGACGAGCAAGCGCCCTTGCCAGATGCGCCTTGGTTATTGCTTGTAGTGCAGCAACATCAACACAATTTTGCACTGTGGCATGAAGAAGATAAAGCGCGTGAGCCTGAGCAGACCGATGCGTGTATGGCACAGATTAAACGTAAAATCGATACTCTAAACCAAGCGCGTAACGATTTGATCGTGAAGCTGGATATCTGGTTAGCACAAAATGCACTATCGGCTTATCACGATGCCGCTTTGCCCGCCAACTCTGAATCGATTGGCAGCATTATTGATCGTTTGTCGATTGCCTCACTTAAGCATTTTCATATGCAAGAGCAAGTGCAGCGTGAAGATGCTGGGCTGCAGCATGTGGCAAGTTGCACCGAAAAGTTGCAATTAATTGAGCTGCAAAACGCCGACTTAGTGGTGGCTTTGCAGCAGTTTATTGATGACATTGTAAGCGGTAAAAAGCAAAACAAGGTTTACCATCAATTTAAGATGTACAATGATGCAGCCTTAAATCCGCGCATCTATAACAAGCAAATTTAGCGACCTTTTATTTGCTGGGGCTCAGCCCATTTTCTTAGCAAAGTCTTGCATGTAGGATACCAATTTTTGTACGCCTTGCAGTGGCATGGCGTTGTAGATGCTAGCGCGAATGCCGCCCACAGAGCGGTGACCGCGTAGATAAGGCATGCCTTTTTCAGCCGCTTGCTCGTGAAAGGATTGCTCTAGCTCAGGGGTTGGCAAATTGAACACTATGTTCATCGTCGAGCGGTTTTCCAGTGCAGCAGGGCAGCGGTAAAACCCGCCGCTGTTATCAATGCAGTGATACAGCAGCGATGAGCGTTCATTGGCTGCAGCCTGCATACCTTGCACGCCGCCGCGTTCATCTACCCAGCGCAATACCTTGCCCATCACCCAGATAGCGAAAGTGGGCGGAGTGTTAAACAAGGACTGTTTTTCTTGGTGTAAGTCATAGCGCAAATAACGCGGTAAGCTTTGATTGCTGTTCTGCAAAATAGATTTGCGAATAAATACGATGGCTACGCCCGATGGGCCAAGGTTTTTTTGCGCGCCGCCATAGACGATATCAAACAAGTCCCACGGAATTTCGCGGGCAATCATCTCAGATGACATGTCTGCCACTAAGGGTATGCCAAGATCAGGAAATTGGGCGTAACGCACACCACTGATGGTTTCATTAGGGGTGATGTGTATATAACGGGTGTTGTCTTGCAGCTTGATTTCATCGGAGTTGGGCATGCGCATAAATCGTTCTTGCTCGCCTGACCACGCTTGGTACACCTTACCCACTTGTGCTGCGTCCTTATAAGCGCCGCTGGCCCAATGACCGCTGTTTACATAGGCTGCCTGGTTTTTCGTATTGAGCAAATTAAGCGGTACAAAGGCAAACTGGCCGGTAGCACCGCCTTGGATGAATAGCACATCAAACTCATCGGGTACATTCCATACCTTTAAAGCCATTTCACGTGCTTCATGGTGTAACGGCTCATACAGTGCGCCGCGGTGACTGACTTCAATCAGGGAGGTGCCAGAGCCTTCAAAATTCAGTAATTCGGCTTGCACTTCTTCCAGCACACTGTGTGGCAGGGTGCATGGGCCAGCGCTAAAATTGTAGACGGGTTCAATCATGATACATCTTTAGATTTTTTAATAGGAACGTTTTTGCAGAGGTAATTAGCCTTTGGCTTCGGCGCGTTTTTGATATTTACGTTTTTTACGCCATAAGCGTAATTTAATCAATGGGACCATGGCTTTAGAGGTTAGCATCTTAGCAATCGCGTAACGCAGCCAAGGCACTTGACCGGTCCATAAAAACATTGAGACAAGGCGCTCCATCAGTTTTTCTTTGCCGCTGGCTTCAGGGGTTTGGCGGTCATAAAGTGGCACGGCAATGCCTTTAGCCTGCCAGCGAGCATGGCGTAATGGTGCATTAAGCCCTTTGCGTTGGGTGCGCATTTTATGAGTTTTGTAGCTGGGGTCTTGGCTAACGTCTTCCAGTACTAGCGCTTCGCGCTTAAGGGCGTTGGCAACAATCTGCTGACCGCGTTCGCTGCGCACTAAAGTGCGTGATTGCGAATTGAATTTATACTTGCCGTCTTCGCTACGTGTCCATGCATCGCCCACGGCGATGTCGGCAAACAAGTTTGAGCCGTCGTAGCAAATCTGGCAGCGCTTGGGCAAGTAAATGCCGATGAGGTAATTGTACGCGCCGTCTTTGTAGTTGGAATAATGCACCGCTTGCGGCGGCTTGTCTTTAAACACAGCGCGCATCTGTCCGGGCCATTCACCGCCGCGAAACTCGAAATCGGTGATGTCGGCCACCGGAATGTTTTTGGTCTTGAGCAGCTCGGGCACTACCACCGGCTCGAGTGCACCGCCGCAATAGGTGCCTAGCACAGCCACGATACGCTCATTCAAAATAGGGTCAACCGTTACTGCTTCACGTAAGCCATGATTATGGCAAGGCAAGCCGATCACGGCGTAGCGCCCGGGTGTGTCGCGAATAGCTTGTAGCATGCGATTGAGTGGAATGATGGTGTAACGCGAGCCTTGGCTGGCAATGATGTCTTGCTTGTTGCGGGCGATAAAAGGCTCGCCCATCCAAGGCTTGTCTTCGCGCATACGGGTGACCACACAACCGTCAATTTCGTCGTTTTCCAGCATATCGACCACGATGGCCGAGATGATGCCGCCGCCGGTGGCACGCTCACGCAACGCTTCATCTTTGGCATGGCCGATGTAAATGTTTTCAGTGTGGCCATCGAAGCTGCCGTCGTCATCTTGGTTAAAGCTTTGCTGACTGAGCTTTTGAAAATTCACTTCGCCGCCGGGGCAAACTTCACCGCACTTGCCGCAAGCGGTGCAGGCGTCTTGGTCTAGAACAGGGTAATAGTTTTCATCCAGTGAAATGGCCTTTTCAGGGCATACTCCCACGCAGGTGCCGCTGCGCGCGCACAAAGATTGGTCACGAAAACCAACCGACAACTTAGTTTTTAATTCGACAGGAATATCAGCGTTCATAGCTTAGCCAAAGCCTTTAGGGATGTGCAGTAGACCAATAAAAGTGAATGACACCACAGCCAGTGCAAACAGGCCCAGCACCAGTGCTTTAAACAAGCGATCGTCTAGTAAGTTGCGTAGCCACACGAGACTCAACCCAAAAATGGGCGCCATTGCAAAGTAGTAGCGGCCTTGCGGTTGGTAGTCGACTGTCCATGATTTATACATCGTAATGGCTATCAGGCAAACAAACAGCCCTAGATTTAGCAAAATGATAAGTCGCTGGAAGTTGCTTCCACGGGTGATGACCTGCCAAATTAATATTAGAACAATGCCGAGCAGCAGCGCTTTAACTAATAAATAATGTTGAGGGCTAGCGGGCAGTTCCACATAGCCATAGTTACCAAAAGCCGAGCTAAAAATAGAATCGGCCCAGCCCATGCTCAGCATCTTGCCTAGGCTAGTGCCTTGGCTTTTAAGATTGAGATATTTGTGTTGCACTTCTGGCGCAGCATCTGGCTTATAGGCGGGCAGTGCTGTTTGCTGACGGCAATCTAAAACCTGCTGCTTGCGGTTAAAGTCGTGCTGTTGATTCTGGTACAAATGCCAACTGCCGAACAGGCTGATGCCCAAGGTTAAGATAAGTGCAGATGGCTTAGCAGCGCGCCATATTTGATCGAGCTGTTGGCGATGTTGCCAAGCCAGCAAGGTGGCAGAAGCAAACAAAAACAGGGTGAAGAAATAGTAATTTTTCTTGGTTAAAAACAAGAATAGGGCCAGTATGCCCAAGCCTAAAATTGCCAGCGCGGGTTTGGTGGCTTGGCCGCTAATTAAACGACGAAAGACGCTTTCATTATCAGCCACTTGATGACCGATAATTAAGGCAAAAAATAAGGCTAATGCATCGGAGTTGAAATAGCTAAATAAATACCAAATTTGCGGCGAAAACAGCAAAGGCACAAACAGTAGTCGTGCTTGCGATTTAGCGATGGCCAATAGTAGCAGCAATGCAAACAGAGCCACATTGAAAAACCGCAATTTGTGATAGGGCTTAAACGGTAAAAATTCGACTAACTCTAAATAGCGCCCACCAATAAAGTAGGCCAGCTCATCGGCATTAAGTCGCGAGGTGCCGTAGTTAGTATAGGTGTATAAGGTGCTGGGCGCACAAGCCTGCGGAGGCAACACATGATCATCATAGTATTGCGCTGCCCTTAGGTGGGCGTGTTCATCCGGATGGCTGTGAGGGCGACTGATGGTTGCCATAATCACAACGAGAACGAGCACTAGGCCCATGGCGTAAGGGATCAGTGTATTGAGCTTGGCGGCAGGGTATAGGCGTAGCAGCAGGAGGCTAAGGGCCAGTATGCCCAGCACACGCAGCAAGTGCGTTAGCCAAAGGTCGGGCTCAGAGGTGGTGGTAACATCGTATAGAAAGCTCGAGTCAAAATCCGTGGCGTAATACACCAAGCCTTCATCGCCGATGCTGATATTGGCCACTTGTTGCAGCGGTTTTAACTGGTCAAGACTTTGCTCTTTAAGCTCGATGTCCTCAAGCCCAGATTGCTGAAACTTAAGCGAGTGAATGCGCAGCAAGCCTTCGGTGCTTATTGGGTCAATACGTAATTGTTTGACGTTGCGTAAGTTAGCGATCTTGAGTGAATAGTGCTGGCGGTGCGCGTTAATACGTACTTTTGATGAGTTTTCATCGTTGTAGCTTTGGCCAATCTCATTGATCCAATAAACCCGAAAATTGGCGCTGTGGCCAATATCCACTTTAATGCTGAGATTAGCGTGAGTGGTTGAGTGCCAATACAAGCCGACCCCAATGACAAATAACACAGCCAACCATAGCCAGTGGAGTGGTTTTAATGTAGACACGAGAATGCGTTTATTTGCGCATGCGTATGACTTTAGCAGGTGTGCCCACTGCCACCGCAAAGTCGGGGATGTCTTCGGTGACCACGGATCCTGCGCCGATGATAGCACCCGAGCCAATGCGAACGCCGTCGTTGACGATTACATGTGCGCCCAGCCACACGTCGTCGCCAAATTGCACGCCGCCTTTGGACACCATTTCTTGCTCGGTCATGGGGGTGTCGGTGTCTTCAAAACCGTGGCTTAAGCCGCCGATATAACAGCGTGCGCCAAACAGGCAGTGGTGGCCAGTGGTGATCAGGCTGGAAGTGCCAATGTGGCAATCGGGACCAATGTTGTTCTGCTCACCAATGTGAATGCTGCCGCCGCGCGTGCGTAGGCGTACGTTTTGTCCGATCAGTGATTTATCTGCGATTCGAATTTCATCCTCGTCTTCGCCGCGCGCTGATATTTGCACATAATCATCAACCACGCAGGCTGCGCCGATGGCCACCCGTGCAGGGTTACGCAGACCAATGTGGTGACCAAAGATGGTTCTTTTACCCACGTTCTTGAAAAGCCATGGGAAGCATAATTTGCGTAGCACCAAACCTAAAGCACCTTGCACAGGGCTGATAAAAGTGGTGCAAAACTCGTATACCAGTAGGCGCCCAAAGCTGCGATTGCCGACTTGTAAATCTTGGTACTTGCTTAAGAAACCACGTTGGTCGTCATCCATTATTTTGGAAAAGCGGTGGTGCTCGTTGCGACTCATGGTGGTGTTTAAATCATGCAGGCTCGTTGTGAGCTTGCATTATAGTCGATAAAGACGCATTGGGTGAACCTGCAAATTAGCGCTGTTTGAGTTGACTCCTTAGGGCTTATCAGCACTCGTTTCGGGGTCAGCACGTAGCCGCGATAGGTGCACGATGCCGCCAACGATGGCGTTCACAATGGTTTTAAAGCGCATCAGTAATGCAGTGGCTAAGGCCAACTCTGGGCTGTAGCCAAACAGCACAAAAATGGTGGTGTAAGCTGCTTCCATCACGCCTAGTCCGCCGATGGACAGCGGCAAATTCATAATCAGCATGATGGCCGGTACAGCTAGCAGCATATGCTCAAAGCTGATGTTGGTGTCGAAGGCTTTGGCGCTGATCCAGACGTTGATTACGGCCAGTAAATAAAACAAGCTTGAAATACTGACCACAAACAATAAGGTTTTTTTGTCGTTTTTATAGTCGTACACCGCTTTGTGCACCATTTCTAGTTTGGCAAAGATTTTCGCAATAGACGAATGAATAGGGCTAAGGTGGCCTGAAACGAAATTAAAGGCCCGTTTGTCGAGCACAAGCCATAGCAAAATTAGCACCAAGGCGATCACAAATAATAAGCTTTTAGTGATCAGTGGAATGGGGTTCGGGTATATCAATAGCACGATGCCAGAAACGCCCGCTAGTACCACCATGCCGATAAAGCGCTCCATAAATACCGAGGCAAAGGCTTCGTAATTTTCGCCGGTATAGCGGCCTAGGTCCCACACACGAGCGACATCGCCGCCCATGCTAGTGGGCATAAACATATTGAAAAAGCGGCCGATGTAGTAAAAGCCGAGCAAACGCCAGAGGCTGACCGCAATTTGTTTGGAGCGTAGCAAGATTTGCCAGCGCCACGAGCTAGTGATGTTGAGCAGTACGCTGATGATGAGTGAAAGGGCGAAATAAAAGCCATTCACGTGCAGCAGGGTGTCTTTAAAGCGGTCCCAGCCTTCGCGGGTGTCCAGCCCTGTTTTATGGATCACATAAGCAATTAGCCCAAAGCTCACCAGCAGCTTAAGGACAAATAACAGCTTTTTCATGGCTTATGTTTAATTAGGGGCGTAGTCCTTGCCTATCTTAAATAAGGCTTTAGGAAGGTGGCGGTCAGCTTGGCTTTTTGTTTTTCTTTTTCTGCAATCGGCGCCATTTTTTTCGCAACTTCTTTACGTACGCCCCAAAGCTTTACAATTTGCGCAGCCAGCGAATCAGCACTTAGATCAGCAAATTTCACTTGCCAGTCATCCATGCCGACAGTGCGTAAAAAGCCCGTGCTTTTGGGGTACGAAGTCAAGCCAATCATTGGAACATGAGTGGCGGCGCTAAAGATAAGTGGATGCGTGCGCAGGCCATTGTGTAGTTCCAAGCGGCTGATGATACCGGTAATAACTTCAAAGTTATATTTTAGATCGTCATTGCCAAACACTTTTACGCGGTCTTGGTGGCGCATTTTTGCAACGGTTTCATCGGTCACAGGGCGGTCCATAATTTGTGTCACGATAAACAACACGTCCACGTCCAATTCATCGATCACTTTATCGGCTGCCCCGGCGATGTCGGTGCAAAAATCTTCTTTGCTATAGGTGCCATCCATGCTCCAGTTATCGATATAGGCATTAACGTTAAAGCCCACCGTGCCTTTGGGATTAGTGAATAAACCCTCATCACTGACGATCTTGTCCATCACTGTTTTGTCGGGCACCTCGGTATTCATGGCGCAGTCGGCATGTACGGTTAATTTAGGATAGCTAACGCCGATGTTATCGAAAATCTCTTGAGTTGCCTCATCACGGGTGACCACTTCTACAGTAGCATCCAGCACTTTTTGCAGCGCTTTTTTGCCGTATGGGAAATCAATTGGTCCAACTGATACGTTATACAAAAAAATCGGGATGTTCTTTTTCTTGGCAAAGGGTGCAAATAGTGCAATTGACGACAGGTTATTGAACAAAGGGTTGTAGAATTTGCGATCAAACAAAATGTTATCGCAGATAAGGATGAGGTCAGTGTCTGTCATGTACTTATACATTGGCCAACCGAAATTACGAATGCTTAAATTCCACGGCATCATCGGTACGGCTTTCACATTGAGATGGCCATACTCTTGTTCAATATACTTGGCATTAGTGGTTGGCACGAAAAACTGAATATCATCGTACAGTTCGCTGATGTCGCGTAGCATATTGCCCAAAATGGCCATGTCGCCAGCGTTGCGGCCCGAGTTGTTGCCAAGAATAGTGATTCGTTTCATAGTGATAACTTGAAAATTTAGATATTTTTTACTGCTTAATTTAGCTTTGCTTTATCAGGCCTTGCTCTTGATACCATTTGGCCGTTTCGGCCAAGCCTGCTTCGTTGTCGT
>CALIFM010000199.1 GCA_938021685.1 uncultured Gammaproteobacteria bacterium
CTGATGCGAGCAGCATTTCGTCGCATTGCCTAAGAATCCTACTGCGTGATAAGGACGTGGAATGTGACATGCGCTATGTCAATTCACCTGAGCGCCAGCGTGATGTTGAAGAGTTAAACCCTTATGGCGAAACGCCTGTTCTGATTGATCGTGAAATGGTGCTGTATGAATTCTACCCTGTGGTGGAATATTTGGATGAGCGTTTTCCTCATCCGCCATTATTACCTGCTGATCCAATTGGCCGTGGTAAAGCGCGCTTGACCATTGCGCGTATGAAGCGTGATTGGTTGGATCATGTGGATGCTGCCGATGGTAAAGAGCTTTCTAAGGAGCTAAAGCAAAGTATCCGTGATGGTTTAACTTCTTTGTCGCCTTTATTTAGCCATCAGACCTATTTCACAGGCGATGATTACACTTTGGTAGATGTGATTATCGCCCCCTTGCTGTGGCGCCTGAAATCATTAGGCATTGAATTGCCTGAAAAAGCGCAACCACTCAAAGATTATGCCAGCCGCTTATTTGCGCGTGAGCAGTTTGAGATGAGCTTAAGCCAGCAAGAAATGGAGCTCAACGAAGAGTTCTAGGAGATCATTTTGATCCCAAGTACCACGCCTTATATGGTCCGCGCAATCCATGAGTATTGCTCGGATGAAGGTTTGACACCTTATTTGTTAGTAGATGCCAATGTGCCTGGCACTGAGGTGCCGATGCACTTAGTGAAGGACGGCACCATTGTGCTGAATATTGCTTACAGTGCAGTGCGTGAGCTACAAATGAGCAATGATTGGGTGCTGTTTAGTGCTCGTTTTGGCGGTAAGGCACAAAACATAAATGTGCCCATGACTGCGGTGCGAGCAATTTATGCTAAGGAAAATGGACAGGGTTGTGTATTTCCTGAGGCTGCGCCTGATGAAACAGCAGATGATCAAGCTTCAGTTGATGCAGAGGCTGCCCCGCAGCCTACGGTGCGTTCAGCGCCTGAGCAAGTAGCTGATGATGCGGACCAAATGCGGTCATCTAAAGTTACTCAACTAAAAAAAGCAGGCGGCAAAGCTAAATTAGCAGTAGCCCCGAAAGTGGAAAAAGGTGTTGATAAGAAACCAAGCAATGGTCCGAAAAGTAAGGCTAAAAGCGAAGCCAGCACGGGCAAGTCGAAAAAACGTCCAAGCTTGAAGTTGGTTGACTAGCTTGCAAGGCTATATAGTGGCAAATGTGGTCACATGCTTGATAATCTAAGCACTGGCCTTACATTTTTAAACAAGCAAATTTATTCGCGTTCACAATGGTGATTTTTAATTTCGCCACTGATGGGCGATAATCCCAAAATTTTAATAAAGGCAAGGCAACAACAATTTTTCTATATGGCGCAATTAAAAGGTACAACTATTTTGTCTGTGCGTCGCGGTGACAAGGTGGTCATTGGCGGCGATGGCCAAGTTTCAATGGGTGACACCGTGATGAAAGGTAATGCACGTAAAGTGCGCAAGCTATATCACGATAAAGTGATCGCTGGTTTTGCAGGCAGCACCGCTGACGCATTTACCTTGTTTGAACGTTTTGAGGGTAAGCTGGAGCGTCATCAAGGCCACTTAGTACGCGCGGCTGTAGAGCTTGCTAAAGACTGGCGCACCGAACGTAGCTTGCGCCGGCTTGAGGCCTTGTTGCTAGTAGCAGATGCCTCGGCGTCATTAATTTTATCGGGTACTGGTGATGTCATCGAGCCTGAGAACGATGTGATGGCGATTGGCTCAGGCGGTTCATTTGCTAAGTCAGCGGCGTTGGCGCTAACCGAGAATACTAAAATGGGTGCGCGTGACATTGTGGAAAAAAGCCTCAACATTGCGGCCGATATATGCGTTTATACCAACCGTAACTTGACGGTTGAAGAACTCGATCTTTAACTAATGACCTTGCAGGAATCGGCATGAGCGAAATGACCCCCCGTGAAATTGTTAATGAGCTGGATAAGCACATTGTGGCGCAGACCGATGCTAAGCGCGCAGTGGCGATTGCGCTGCGTAATCGCTGGCGGCGCAGCCAAGTAGATGAAGGTCTGCGTGCTGAAATCACGCCAAAGAACATTTTGATGATTGGCCCCACTGGCGTGGGTAAAACAGAAATTGCGCGGCGTTTGGCAAGACTGGCGAACGCACCTTTTATTAAAGTAGAGGCGACGAAATTTACCGAAGTGGGTTATGTAGGGCGTGAGGTGGATTCGATTATCCGTGACCTAACTGAGATGTCGATTAAGCAAACCCGCGAACAGGCGATGGAGCGGGTGAATGTGCGTGCAGAAGACGTGGCAGAAGAGCGCATTTTAGATGTGTTTGTACCGCCGCCGCGCGATGCTGACCCCAGTGAAAAAAAAGATGGTGCAGCGCGCCAGAAGTTTCGCAAGAAATTACGTGAAGGTGATTTAGACGACAAAGAAATTGAAATTGATGTACAGCTGTCGGCTCCACAGGTTGAAATTATGGGTGTGCCGGGCATGGAAGAAATGTCTAGCCAGCTGCAAGACATGTTTCAAAACATGGGTAAAGATAAAACTAAGCCGCGCAAAATGACGGTTAAAGAAGCCTTTAAAGCCCTAACTGAAGAAGAAGCAGCCAAGTTGATCAACCAAGAAGACATCAAGCTTGAAGCGATTGATCGAGTAGAGCAGCATGGCATTGTGTTTTTGGATGAAATTGACAAAATTGTTGGTCGTGAAGGGCAAGGTCAAAGCGGGGGGCAAGTTTCACGTGAGGGGGTGCAGCGTGATTTGTTGCCGATTGTTGAAGGCTCGACTATTTCAACGAAGCACGGTCAAGTAAATACGGATCATATTTTATTTATCGCCTCGGGTGCGTTTCAATTATCTAAGCCTTCCGACTTAATTCCGGAGCTGCAAGGCCGATTGCCGATTAGGGTGGAATTACGCGCCTTGGAAGTGGCCGATTTTGTGCGAATTTTGACCGAGCCAGATGCGAGTTTGACTGAGCAATACACGGCTTTGATGGATACAGAAGGTGTGCAACTGCGCTTTAGCAAAGACGGTATCAAACGCATTGCTGAGGTGGCGTGGCAAGTGAATGACAGCACCGAAAACATTGGTGCGCGC
>CALIFM010000200.1 GCA_938021685.1 uncultured Gammaproteobacteria bacterium
CCATGCTATTACCGCGCAAGGTGCATGTTGAACGCAAGGCAAAGGTTAACGCCAAGCCGGGCGACATTATGGCGCTGGCAACATCCAATGAGGGCTATCAAAAATTTAATCCTTTTGCTACGAAAGATCCTAACTTAAAGATATCTACTTATGGTCCTGACAGCGGAATTGGCTCAGGATTTGAGTTTCATGGTAAGGAAGGTAAAGGCACGCAAACGATTGCGGCGATGTCTGAAAATAGGGTTGAATATGCAATTGACTTAGGTAGGATGGGTAAGCCTACACAGGCTATTGAGGTGAGTCCTGATGGTGATCAATCAAATGTCGTTTGGAGTATGGACATGGATTTGGGTTACAACCCGGTTGCACGTATCTTTGGTTTGTTTATGGACAAAATGCTGGGCGGTAATTTTGAGATAGGTTTGACCAATTTAAACACGGCGACTAGGGCTTAGGCTCAGCGTCAATAATTAACTTTTATAAAGAGGAGACTATCATGCGATATACATTTTTACTATACAGTGACCCTGCCGAGATGGCTGGAATGACGAAGGAAGACGGGCAAAAGGCCCAGGCAGCTATGCAAGCTTATATCGGTGCGCTGAATGAAGCAGGGGTGTTTAAAGACACTGACTGGTTGCAGCCCGCGGCGATGGCAACCACGCTGAGTCTTAAGGGCGGTAAGAAACAGGTTCAAGATGGCCCGTTTGCCGAAACTAAAGAAAAGCTGGGCGGGTTTTTCGTTATCGATGTGCCCGATTTGGACGTTGCTTTAGAATGGGCTGAAAAATGCCCTATTGCGCATTATGGCAAAGTTGAAATCCGAGGGTCTCAGATGCCTTCATGACGGATGCAGCCCGTGCTGCTGAACAAGTAGCGCGAGAATCTTACAGCAAGCTGGTTGCGATTATTGCCAAATACACGGGTGATATAGCAGCCGCACAAGACGCACTTTCTGATGCGTTTACCAGCGCCCTTATCAAGTGGCCAGAGACGGGCGTGCCAGATAAGCCTGAAGGCTGGTTGATCAAGGTTGCCAGAAATAAAGTAATAGACGAGCAGAGGCGCTCTAATTTAATGCAAGTAACAGACGATTTGCTTGATGAAATTGAAGCAGAGGCGAATTCTAAAGAGGTGTTTCGCGATGAGCGTTTAGCCATGTTATTTGTGTGCGCGCATCCGGCCATTGCTCGTGATATGCACACGCCTTTAATGTTGCAAAGCGTCTTGGGCGTGGAAGCAGCGGACATCGCACGGGCTTTCTTAGTTTCGCCAGTTGCGATGGCGCAGCGCCTAGTACGTATTAAGCGCAAAATCCGTGATGCGCGTATCCCTTTCAAAGTACCCGAAACGCATATTTTGCCAGAACGATTAGAAGCTGTGCATGAAGCGATTTATGCTCTGCATTCGTTGGATTGGCTGGCGCCGCAACAAGCATTTGGGGAAGAAGCTTTTTTCTTGGCAGATTTGCTAGTGAAGATGAGCGATGCTGAGGCCAATGAAAATGCTGAGGGCTTGGGTCTGTTAAGTTTGATCGCTTTTACCCACGCGCGTCGTGATGCGCGTTTAATGAATGGAGCGCTGATGCCTATCACTGAACAAGACACGGCTTTATGGGATGAAGAGCTTAATAATTTTGCGTTGCAAAAGTTAAACGAAGCGGCCAAGCATGGCCAGCCTGGTCGCTTTCAGTTGGAGGCAGCGATCCAGTCACTACACGCTGCACGTAAGTATACTGGTAAAGTAGATTGGTCAGCTTTGCAGCAGCTCTATTATGGTTTGGTGAAGTTATACCCAACGGCGGGTGCAATGCTGGGTTATGCCTCGGTAGTGGGTGAAGTTCACGGAGCGCAAGCCGGCCTTGATGTATTGGATAATATCGGTTCTGAGGATCTTGAGGGTATGCAAGCGGCCCACGCAACGCGCGCGCATTTGTTGGCGCAGGCAAGACAAATCAAAGAAGCCTTACGTGAATATGATTTAGCTATTGAGCTAACCAAGGAAGCGCCGCTTAAACGCTTTTTGCAACAACGTAAAAGCTCGCTGCAAAAATAAGGCAAGCTAAGCCCACAGTGTTTTAATCAGCACCATGCATAGTTTTCTCATATTTAAGCTGGGGTGATACCCCTTAGGCGTTCGTTGCGGCGGCGCAATAGCTCTACCACAGTGAGCAAAGCAATCGAGAATAAGACCAAGATAGTAGCCACGGCTAGGATGGTGGGTGAAATTTGCTCGCGAATGCCCGACCACATTTGGCGCGGGATAGTGCGTTGCTCAGGACCTGCTATAAATAACACAGCCACTAATTCATCTAACGAAGTGACGAATGCAAATAAAGCGCCTGAAATCATGCCCGGCGCAATCAATGGCATGATCACCCGCTTAAAAGTGGTCCAACCGTTGGCGCCCATATTTTGTGAGGCGCGGATTAGCGAGCGATCAAAACCTACCAATGTGGCGGTCACAGTGATGATAACGAACGGTACGCCTAAGGTAACGTGGGCTAAAATCACCCCTAAATAGCTTTGTGCAATTTTTATATCTGAGTAGAAGAAAAACATGCCCGTTGCGGTGATGACCAATGGCACAATCATTGGTGAGATCAGCAAACTAGTGATCAGCGACCGTGCTGGCATGTCTGATTGAGATAAGCCTAAAGCAGCGAGAGTGCCTAAAAAGGTGGCAATCAAAGTGGATAAAATGGCAATAAAGAAAGAGTTGCGCGTAGATCGAATCCATTGCGAGTTGTTCCATGAGTCAGCAAACCATTTAGAAAATACGGGCTCTTCGGGGTTGGCCATACCGTTGGTCATGATGTCTTTATACCAGCGCAACGAGTAGGCATCTGGGTCAAACTTTAACATGCCTTCGGTGAAGGAGAAATACGGTTCTACGTTGAAAGACAAAGGAATAACGATCAGCACTGGCAAGATCAAGAACAAGAAAATCAAACCACAAATAAATAAGTAAAAGTAGTACAGAATTTTGTCTGTGGCAGTGGCGTATAAAGGTAGTTTAAACATTGTTTTCTTGTGTCACTTGTATGTTTTAGCCGAATTTCAGGTTATCTACACCAATAAACTTGTTATATAACCAATATAAAACCATTATTAC
>CALIFM010000201.1 GCA_938021685.1 uncultured Gammaproteobacteria bacterium
GGGAGGGCACATGCCCAGTTGATGCCGTGTTTGAAATTGAATTTGATTGCTCTGAGGCACCCGTTGGCTGCGGAACATTTGTATATACATTTGACCAATTTTAACAACATCAGCTATTTCTCATTGTGATTTTTCATAGACATATCGGATGAGATAAATTGCTATAGGGCTAACTTTTATAGTGAGTCTTTGCTCAAAAAGCCATCTTTGAAGCGGCTTTTTGAGCAAATCTAATTAACCTTACATTGATGCTGAAGCTTTCGTTATATATAAAAAGCTAGTACTGAACAGCCAGCAGCAAAGCCTAGCGAATGAAACATTTTTTATTATTAACCAATCACGGCTCCGTCGTCTTTAGTGATTGCAATCACGCACGATCGAGCCAGGAAACCATTTCCATCGGGGAAGCTTGACTCGTTACCATTTTCTCCGGGATGTTGGATGCCTACAAAGGCGGTCTTGCGATCTTCACTCCACGTAAGACCTGTCACTTCAGCCGCGACAGGGCCAACCATAAAACGTCTTATTTCACCGGTCTGAGGGTTGCCAACCAACATCTGGTTATTGCCCATACCAGCAAAATCACCCTTATCAGAATATTTGCCGTCGGTTTGAATCCACAAATTGCCTTTGCTATCAAACTTCAAGCCATCAGGCGAGTTGAACATGTTGCCGGCATTAATGTTGCCAGAACCGGCGTATAAATCACCATCATGCACAGTGGGGTTACCCGCCAATACATACAGCGTCCATGAGAATGAGTCTGCTGTGTGGTCATCTTTTTCTGGTTTCCACTTAACAATTTGGCCGTAATTATTTTTCTCACGTGGATTGACCGCATCCACTGACGTGCTGTCACCGCCTTTGTTCGGCTTAACGCCGCGGTTTTTATTATTGGTCAAACAACAATAGCCTTCCGCTTTAAGCGGGTTAACTGCGACCCATTCAGGCCGGTCCATGGTGGTGGCGCCAACCTTCGAAGCCGCAAGGCGGGTGTAAATGCAGATCTCTGCTTCAGTCATGCCGGTTGTAGTGGGTGTCAAAGGTAGCCACTTGCCACTGCCATCATCTGAGAATTTGGCCACATACAAAGCCCCTTTCGCCAGCAGCGAAGCGTTATCTATGCTGCCTTCGCTGTATTTGCCTTCCGACACATACTTGTATAAAAATTCACCGCGCTCATCGTCGCCTAGATACACCACTGCACGGCCATCTTTAGCAATGACCATTTCGGCATTTTCGTGCTTAAAGCGGCCCAAAGCGGTGAGCTTCTTAGGCTTTGAGTTTGGGTTAGCTGGGTCAATTTCAACGACATAGCCTGCTTTGTTGACTTCATTAGGTTCAACATCCACCTTAAAGCGCTGGTCAACCGTGCCCCAGCCATAGCCGCGGTCTTTGCCTACACCATAGCGCTTTAACTCGGGCGTGATTTTGCTTTCATCGCCAATCGAGTAGTAACCATTGAAGTTTTCTTCGCAGGTTAAGTAGGTGCCCCAAGGGGTTTTACCGTTGCCGCAGTTGTTGTAGGTGCCACGCACTTGGGTGCCGCTTGGGTCAATGCTGGTTTTAAGCAGGTCGTGTCCAGCGGCTGGACCGGTTAGCTGCATCAGTGTTTCAGGGTGGATGCGGCGATTGAATTTAGAATCTTTAACCACGCTCCATTGGCCATCTTTCTGCGTTACTTCGTAGATGCTGACGCCGGTGCCCGCCTGGCCCTTACGTACATCATCTTCACTTTCAGGCAGCTCCGAAGCATTGTTGCCAAAGAACACTTCTAAGGTGGTGTATTCGTTGTTGCTAACGATAATGGACTTGCCATCGATAATGAACAAATCCATGCCGTCATTATTGTCACCAATGGCCAAGACTTGGCTTTCGGCTGTGCCGCGCGTGGCATGGTCAAAATCAACACCATTTGACCACAATGGATCACCCCAGCGACTAACGACCTGCCAACTATAGCCTTCTGGTAAGGTAATCGTGTCGTTTGAGTTAGCAGCCACTTCATTAAAATCAATCCCATTGAATCCTGAATCATGAGCTTGGGCCTTATTTGGCACCAATAAGCCTGCTGAGGTTACGAACGATGCAGTACCAATAGTCATCACTGAAGCAGCACCAAGGAACTGGCGACGTGACAGTGCTTTATCCAGTACTTTTTCAAAGCCAACTACCGCCGGTGGTGGTTTTAAAATCTCGTCATGCTCATCAAATGATAATTTTTTGTTAAGCGCCTTTTGTTGTTTATTTGATTTCAAAGTGCATCCTCGCTGTATGGTTACAAAAAATAATACGCTAAGTGAAGTGTTTAATAAGTTTAGAAACGTACTCGAAAATCGGTCAATCAACTAGTTTCAGCATCGCTAACTTTCTCTTCAGCTAGGCATCATAGTAAGCCAATATTTCAAATTGATGACATTATGCGATGCTTTGGTTTATACGAAAAAATGGTGCGATGGCTTGGCTCAGAGGCAATTTAATGAGTGATATTTATAACTAGCTAGAGTACTGAGGAACAAGCACAATCCTCCTTGCACGCACAATTACTGTCTTTTCGGCCGCTTAGGAATTATGAGCTATGATGTAGAAAGTGGCCTTTTGATGAGAAAACACGATTCCCTTTTTGTCTTGCTAATTTCTATTCTTTCTTCATATATATGTGATAACACACCTGATTTCACTAGGTGTGACAAGAAAGAAAGTAGCAAGACAAACGGCGCTGATCAACTAAACATTTGACGTTTTGACTTCCCTGATCGCACCGAGATTATGTTTAGGAATCAGGATATCTCTTGTAGTTCCATAACTACCAGTATCATAATACCTTACACGGATATAGTCGTCACCTTCATGATCAATTTTGCCCGTATATCCCCTCCCGCCACAAGTATAAAATGTATACGTGTATTCAGTGCGTCTAGTATCTGACTTAAATTGTTCTAATATTGTGTCTGTCATTTTATCTCCTCGTACTTTGGTGTATGAGAAAATAATAATACATGTTAAATAAACAAATCGCAATTTAGGCAAAATGAATGGCGCGGTATAGATCACGAAAGCATCACCACTTGCATAGACTTATATTTAACTCACCTTACTATTTAAGCTTGTGTTATTGAAAAACAATAAACCATAATATTCATATTAAATAATGTTTTTTAATATAACCATTTAATGTCTTCAAGTATCGGTGCTATGCATCAAATGTATATCTTAAAAGGCATTGCTGTATGTAGTTCATAAATAACAGTTAGATAGATGCCTTTAATTTATTAGTAATACACTGATGACTAGGAGGCATTCATTTAGCCACTATAACAACTAAAAAAAAGGAAATGCTTTATGAGAGAGAATAATAAAAAATCAGGCCTTGTAATTGAATAAACTAAGTAGTGGTCCCTGGGCGCATTACTGTTTGTTTAGACCTACTTTATATGGATCATCATTCTGATAATGCGGCACTCATTATAAAACTTAACCTAGTGATAAATAGTGTGTAACAACAGTTATGCATTCTTATAAAAAGGCCACCATATTTGGTGGCCTTTTTATGTGCTCAGCCACAGAAGAGGAATCACTGATCGAACTCGTACGATCAGTTATAACGTTACCCTCGCCAAGCTGATGAGTCTCTACATCGCCCGATGACCATCATACTGATATTCCCACCCAACTATAAGACAAAAGAAGCACTTTGCCCCTGGTGGAGCAGGTATACCGTCAATCGTAAAAACCGCAGCTTGGTTGTCAGATGATCAGGCGGCCCAACAAGGCGAAGCCACTAATAGCTTCTCGATGATCGCCACTCAAGCCTGATCAAACACTGACTGGGCATCCAGCACCGAATACCCGTGATTTTACTTCTCTTCCTCTCCTTAATTTATAATTTTTTTAGAGCTACTATTGAATGGCAAATGGTCTCTCGATTTGGATTGATTTCTTCATATTCGGTGATATTGCTAGCGTTAACTCAATCACTTGCAATACCACCGATATATAAATACACGCATCTATCTTAATGGAAGAATAGCAAGCAGCATTGACCCAGACACGTCAAACACGAAATAACCGACTTGTTCGGTTGTATGTGTGCGTTCACTGTCGCTTATCTGGTCTTCATCAACCACGGTAGTGATCGTTGTCTGAGTCAACGCATCTGCACCACGAAGCATTGCCCAAGCACCGTTGTTCCCGTCCATGCCGGCCATGGTGACAATCGCCACCTCAGGCGCTTCAGAAAAGCTTTGGTTGAAACTGTAATCGACAGCTGCAACATTTAACCCTCGAACTGTGTCAGCACCAAGGGTTGCTTCATACGTCAGGCCATTAGCCGTACCTACACCCTGTTCGATCACAATAAAACCAATCTCCTCATCCACTCGCACTACATTCGTGTCTTCAGCGACTTCTTTTCCAGTCTGAAGGCTGTCACTATTCGGTGGAGCAGTCCTTGAAGCACCTTGATTCCAGAAGGTTGACCAATTTGCGTCATTGGTCGTCATCACCTGACCCAACACAACCGGCTTGGAATACCCATTCAGATAACTTTGGGTTTCAGCCGTCCAGCTGCCTTTTGCGGCCGTTACAGTACTGGTGTAATGCTGAGCTTCAATTAAGCGCCCATCAGGCAGTGTCCACTGTCCACTTTCGACCACTAGGCAATGCACATCATCTGCCACTGAAGCAGCTCCACTTGGGTTTTGTAAACGTATCTGAAAACTATTTACGGCCAAGTTCTGCATGCGTACAACCACAGGTAGCGTGTTGTTAACATACTTTACTGAGCAAACCGCAACGGGGTCCGTGTAGCTCTGCTCTAAAGAAGCAGTCGTCCATGTATCACCTACATTGCCCACCACAACCGTTTCCAGCCATGCGCCCCCTTGGGGTGCGACTATGCTCCAGATAAAACTGACGTCTGTGCTATCAATGCCATCCGACACGGAAATTGTGACAGGGTAGTCGCCCGGCGCTGCTGAAAGAGTACCGCTGATTTCTCCCGTAGCAGGGTCAATGACCAAACCTGGCGGCAAGCCACTTGCTGTGTAGGTCAGTGAATCACCATCGGCATCACTGGCTCCTACAGTGAGCCATACGGAGTCAGTAAGGTAGCCAACTTGGTTTGCTGGGTTACTATCAAACACAGGTGGCTGATTCACATTTACATTAGGCGTCACCGTCCAAGTAAAGCATTGCACATCGGATAGAGT
The DNA here is from genome assembly GCA_938021685.1 of uncultured Gammaproteobacteria bacterium. Classification (GTDB taxonomy): domain Bacteria; phylum Pseudomonadota; class Gammaproteobacteria; order Arenicellales; family Poriferihabitantaceae; genus JAAELZ01. The sequence continues at coordinate 5,211 of CALIFM010000201.1, forward strand.
GCCATCTGACACAGTCACTTCGACATTATAAGTGCCTGCTGTATCAGGACCTATTGTGCCGCTGATTACGCCGGTTGTTGGATCAATGCTCAAGCCAGCTGGCAAGCCAGTGGCGCTGTAGGTCAAAGCATCACCATCAGGATCTGAAGCAGAAACTGCTAGATTAACCGCATCGCCTTCTGTGCTTGATTGATCAGCGATAGTTGCATCAAAGCTAGGTGCTTGATTGGCACTGGTTACTGTCCAAGTGAAACTCTGCACATCAGACAGGGCGCCATCCGATACAGTCACTTCGACATTATAAGTGCCCGCTGTATCAGGGCCGATAGTGCCGCTGATCACGCCGGTTGCTGGGTCAATGCTCAGGCTAGCTGGCAAGCCAGTGGCGCTGTAGGTCAATGTATCACCATCAGGGTCTGAAGCAGAAACGATCACACTGACGATGTCGCCTTCTGTGTTTGATTGATCAGCAGTAGCTGCATCAAAGCTGGGTGGATTATTAATGCTGCTAACAGCCGTTCCACCGGTGGCAACTAATGCGTATACGGCATCCATCTCTGGTGTTTCAACAAACCCGTCTTCGACAATATCATCACCAATGACTTCGATGGACCAAGTGCCCACTTCAGGGGCTTCAATAAACACATTTTCAATTGTATCGACTGTGTTAGACACACCACCAGACGTTGACCAGTTACCGTTTCTAAGGCCATTATTACCCCAATAGACTGTGCCAGAAGGACTGGTTACTTTCAGTGTTAAGTCATTAATTCGCTGAATCGAAGCTGCTGGGTTGCCCGCTGGATCTCGATAAACAAGGGTTGCTTTGAGAGGCTCGCTACCATCGAAGCTAAGGTTGTATGCGTTTGAAGTATTTGGGGCCAGTACATCATTTTCATTAATTAGAATCGGAAGTTGCCACCCACTTTTTTGTGCCGTGTCATACAAGTTTTGTAGGTCAGGCATTCCCCAACCTTGATGTACTCGGCTTAGATTAGCTGAATCGCCGCCGCTAAACTCATAGCGATAGGCGCTGTGAATCATCAATGCTCTAGCCGTTGACGCATGCGGGCGTGAGTCAAATACATCACGGCTTTGACCAGGGCCGCCATTAAATACACCATCCGCCCACATTTCAAACATGATGCCAAAGGCACCGGCTATAGTTGGTGTCGCCGCGCTTGTACCACTCCAGCTATTATAGTCAGTATCTGAATCATGGTTTGCAGTGAAAACTCCGGTAAACTGTCCTGCAAGATCGGGCTTGATTCTATTGTCACTGGCTGGTCCTATACTCGCTCCGCTCCAATAATCATCACTTCGATCAAGAGTGGAGTTGGTACGAATACCACCAACGCTGGTCACATTCTTTGCCCATGCTTCGGGCCGCGAATCCTGATTGCCCTCATTACTTTGAGACTGAAGTACAACAAAATCTAAGTCAAATAGGGCTTGATCAAATTCTGCTGACCAAGTTGTATAATCTGTGGTTCTGGTTTTGCCCACGCTTCTGGTTTGGGCAATCGCGCGATAAGGGCCATTAGGATCAACCAGCTCAGCATAATGATCATATAGGTCGCCTGTGCCTACACCAGTATTGCGACTCGCGAATACAATTGGCCGTTCGACGCAATGCAGAAGCCCTCTATCCATCCCAATGCCTTCCGCAAACACAATGCCAGCAGCATCGGTGCCATGATAACCGCCTTCACTTCCTGCCGTACCTGAGCTGCGAGCTAGCATGGGCCCATGCTTTAGAAAGCTTGGTAGATGAGAAAAGCAAAAATGAAGATATCTTTATTGAGCATGGCTACAAAACCATATCTTTAATACAACTAGGAATAAGAGAAAGTGGTAATCCACATTGCAATGTCCTCAATGCTCAGACTAAGAATTCTAAGACGCAAATTCAAAATTTGATTTCTGTGGTAAGAAGTGGGTTATTAGATCTTATGCTAAGCCTAGAAAAAGAATTTATAGATTTAGAAGAATTAAAAAGTCAACCAGATAAAGTTAAAGAGATGGTAAACAAAAGCAAAATGATAATTAACGCGGCACCTGGCAGCATCGTTAATACTGGAAACAACAATGAAATCAAATATAACAATTCCGTCAAAAAGAGCGACAAGATGTTACTAATCAAGCATCTTTCTGATAGTGGTATTCCTGAAGCAGAGATTGAAGAGCTGTTAAATATCGTAGACGAAGGTTTCGACAAAACTACTAATTGGATAGAGCGAATGGTTGATAAGGCAAAAAGTGGTGCTTGGAACATAAAGGTTGGTGCTGCGGGAGCACTTTTAGCAGATGCTATTAAGGCTTACCTTGGATTACCGTAGCTAAATATTTATATCAGCAAGCAGTTGTGTTGAAATTTTCTGTAACAAAATAGGACTGCTATAGTTTTCAAATAGCTTTATAAGATAGTTAACTTAGTTGGTTTTTACAAAGACAGGTATGCAGACAGTTTGATATATGACCCAAAGTAAAAAGCACACAATAATACCCATATGGTGTCTATACATAGTCAATCTATTATTTAAAATTTATATTTATAATCAATAGGTTAAGTTAAAAATATTGTTTTAGAGGGTAGTAACAAGAGAAACGATTTTGAAAATGCTTGCTGGATGTGTGCTTAAACATACATATTAGCCCTTCTACCCCTGCGGAATTGTGAGGTCCATATAGGGGGGGGTATTAGGTTTTAGCTTGGATATTCTTGATATGTAACAAAATTAGCTATATTGACCTACATTTGGCCTACAATAATTTTCAGACGAAGATCCAGCATTGTTAGTTTATTATAAGTTAGTTTAACTTATTGTTTTAATTGCATAAACATGGTGGGCCCGGTAGGACTTGAACCTACGACCAATGGATTATGAGTCCACTGCTCTAACCAGCTGAGCTACAGGCCCTTATATGTTCCTCAACCGCAAGTATATTAGTTATTCGCCATCCAGGAAACTTCGAAGCTGC
>CALIFM010000202.1 GCA_938021685.1 uncultured Gammaproteobacteria bacterium
AGGGCTTGCCCCCAAGCAGGTTTAAGTTGTACGCGATGTTGCCTGAGCAGCCACCAAATTCTTTACGCATCTCTGGCACCAAAAAGCACACATTCAGGATATGTACTTTTTCTGGAATAATATGATTCTTGAATGAATCAGGGAACACCATAATGGTGTCATAAGCATAAGAGCCAGTGATTAAAGTAGACACGATAAAAAGCTATGGTTGATTTGAGGTAAACGTATCAGTGTTGCTGTAGTTCAGTCAGTTTGCATTAGGCTGTTTGGCAGTTTTTGCATTTGCCATATAGGCAAAGCGAGTGATCATGGATAGTAAAATCATGGGCTTTAGCAATGTTGATCTGCTGTTGCTCAATTTTATCATCATAAAACTCAATGATTTTCCCGCAATTTACGCACACCATGTGGTCATGGTGGTCGGTGTCCGCTAGCTCAAACACCGAGCTTTCACCAAAGTTATGCCGCAGCACCAAGCCGGCCGTTTCAAATTGAGTCAACACACGATAAATCGTTGCTAAGCCAATACCGGCATCTTCATCGAGTAAAATTTTATAGATCTCTTCTGCCGATAAATGGCGTGACTTATTGGAATCAAATAATTCCAAAATCTTCAGTCGTGGCAGGGTCGTTTTCAGGCCTGCTAGTTTAAGTTCTTCACTTTGCGACATAGTTCAGCTTGATGCAGATAAAGTCATGGCGGTAATTGTAGCACTATCGGTCTTCAGCGCGGGCTTGATGTGCCTCTAAGTGTTTCGCTTTGCGAATGAGTGGTTTGATAGTTAGGCCTTGCACGATAATGGAAAACACCACTATTACATAGGTAATGGCCAGAATCACATTGCGCGCCTCGCCTTCCGGTAATGACAGCGCCAAAGCTACCGAGATACCGCCGCGTAAGCCGCCCCACACCATAATGCGGATGGTATGCACATTAAAGCTGCGTTTAAACCGAAACAGACTAATCGGCAAGCCCACTGCAATGCTGCGACAAAGCAGTACCACCACAATAGAGACGAGGCCGGCAATCAGCCAGTTCGGGGTAAATTGCAGCACTAGCAGCTCAAGGCCGATCAACACAAATAAAATAGCATTGAGAATTTCGTCGATCAGCTCCCAGAAGGTGTCGAGGTGCTCGCGGGTTTTAGCACTCATCGCCAAGTGGCGGCCGTGGTTGCCGAGGAACAAGCCTGCTACCACCATTGCGATGGGGCCAGAGACATGAATTTGCGTGGCTAAATAATAACCGCCCATGACGATGGCCAAGGAGATCAAAATCTCGGTTTGGTAATTGTCCACGCTACGCAGCATAAAAAAGCCAATTGCCCCCAGCGCCATGCCAAATAAAATGCCACCAATCGCTTCTTCAGCAAATAAGACGGCAACGCTCTGAAAGCTGGCTTGCTCGGGGTTGACGGCAATGCCTAACAGCACCAAAAACACTACCACGCCCACACCATCATTGAACAAAGATTCGCCTGCAATTTTAGTTTCTAGTGCCTTGGGCGCGCCCACGCTTTTGAGGGTTGACAGCACTGCTATCGGATCGGTGGGGGAGATGAGTGCACCGAATAAAAAGTAATAAATCAGCGGCAGCTCGATGCCAAGCATTCTAAACACAAAATAACTAAAGCCGCCAACTAGCAGGGTGGAGGTGAGTACGCCGACTGTCGCCAGGGTTAAGATCACCCATTTTTGCTTGGCTAAGTCTTCAAGGTTGATATGCAGTGCGCCCGCAAACAACAAAAAGCTCAGCATGCCATTAAGCAGGGTGACGTTGAAATCAACTTTGGACAGCACGGACTTCGCCATGTCTGCTGTTGGTATCCAACCCGCGTAATCAATGCCAATCAAACCCAGTGAAAACACTAGGGCAATTAGCATCACGCCGATGGTAGTTGGTAACTTTACCCAGCGCGTATTGATATAGCTAAACAGCGCAGTGATGGTAATCAACAGTGAGGCGAGCCCGAGTAGTTGCATAAAGGTTAAGAATAAGGGGTTAGGTGCATTACGCGAATCAGCGGCACGCTATGCAGTGGCCAGTGCTTAATTATAAGGCAAAACTTGGCAGCTTTCGGGTAAGTCGCTCAACATGCCGCTGTCGACACCCATCGCCAGCTGGCTAAATAGCCGTTTGGCTGAGCTGCTTTGGGCCGCGCTGTTCATCAGTAAGGCGCGCACCTTGGTGATTGGCGCGCTATCAGAGCCAAACGCTGTTTTGAACATTTGCATTAAGCCTAGTACGGCGCCATTTTGCCCTTTACGCCACCGCTCGTATGGGCGCAGATTACTTTTAAGCCCGATGTTGCGGCCTGCTACGTGTTTTTCATGGATAAGTTGCGCTAAAGCAGCCGCATCCAACAAGCCAATATTAGCGCCTAAGCCCGCCAAAGGGTGAGTGCGATGCGCCGCATCGCCCACCAGTGCAATGTTGTCAGCAACATAATCCTTGGCATGAATCTGCTTCAGGCCAAAGGCAACGGGCTTGCTAGTGAGCTGTACATTGCCAAGCTTTGCCTGCATGGCCGCACTTATTTCTTGAGCAAAGTCTGTATTACTTAAAGCGAGTAAATGCCGTGCATAGCCATCATCACAGGACCACACAATCGAGCTTTCGCCACTGCTTAAAGGCAAGTAAGCTAATGGGCCTGTGTGATGAAAACATTGATAAGCTGTGTTTTGATGCGGCCGTTCTGTTTGGATGCTCGCAACGATGGCTTGCTGATTAAAATGCCCTGTCTCGGTGGGCAGCTTTGCCAGGGTTCGCACTTGCGATTGTTGGCCGTCAGCGCCGATTAGCAGCCTAGTGTTAAGTTGCATGTTGCCTGCTGTAAGTTGTAAGTGGCTGCCTTGTCGCTGTAAGGACTTCAAAGGTGATTTATCATGCACCTTTACGTTATCGTGCGCACTCAGCGCATCCATAAGTGCTTTTACTATGGCTTGATTTTCAGCAATTACACCCAGTTTCTCATAGTCAGTTTGTTCACAATCGAATTCAATCTGCGCATCACTATTGGCATCCCACACTTGCATCTTGTAATAAGGGCAAATGTAATCCGCACCAATATTGGGCCAAGCATCTAAGTGGTTTAAAAATTGTATCGACGCTAGATTTAATGCGCTGACTTGCGGGGCAGGCACCCGTTTGTCTTTACGGCGCTTTTGTGGCGGCGAGACGATGTTGCCAGCTTCCACTAAGTAGATGGATAAGCCTGTTGGTGCTAAGGCTTGGGTGAGTGCTGTACCGACTAAGCCTGCACCTATAATCACGATATCTGCCTCTATGCTTTGCTCGGCCCTAGCTTTAACTTTGGCTTTAGCCGTGGCTTTTTTAGATTGGACCATGTTTGATACCTATTTAGAGGCAGGTGCTTTAAATAGCCGTTTGCCGCGCGCTAGCTTGGGTTGGTGCTTGGCCATGCCCATGGTGCGCTTTAGCAGTGCGCGTTTGGCAAATGGCAGGCTCTCGATCAACATCAAAGCGCCGTTGCGTCCAAATTTAAGGCTGGGTGATGGGGCGCTAAATATACTGAGCAAGCTATCGGTAAAGTGAGCAACGCGTTTAGTTTCGGTTGCGCGCTGCTGCGCATAGCGGTTTAACACTTCAGGTGCGCCTAGGTCAGTGATGAGAGTTTCTTCTTCAGAACAAGTTTCAACAAAGCTAGCTACGTCGCGCAGGCTCAGATTAAAACCTTGGCCGCCAACAGGGTGCACGGTGTGAGCAGCGTTGCCCAGTACCAATGTGCGCTGCTGCACAGGGCTGGCCACTTGGCTTTGTTTTAATGGATAGGCTTTGCGTGGTGAAGGCTGACTAAACAGGCCCGCTCGATGGCCGAAGGCTTGTTGCAAAGCTTGAATAAATGCCTCATCGTTTAAGGCAGTTAATTGCTCGATTTCCTCGGTTGTTTCTGTCCATACCACGGCATAGCGTTTATCGCTAACGGGCAATAAGGCGAGTGGGCCAGCAGGAGTAAAGCGCTCATAGGCTTTGTGTTGGTGATCACGGTCTACTGAAACGATGCTAAGCAAGGCTTGTTGTGGATATGGTTGACTGTCCACCACGAAGCCTAACTGATCTAGCAATCCCGAGCGTCCACCATCGGCAATCACAACCAACTTGGCTTGCAGTGAATGCGCTTGCGAATCTTGCGCTACCTGCACATCTACGTGGTTTTTGTGCTGTTTTATTGTGCTTACAGTGGCAGGGCAAAGCAGGGTGATGTTATCGTGTGTGTCGATCTCACGGTACAGCGCTTGGCCCAGCGCACGGGTGGGCACCACATAACCCAGAGCAGGGGTGTGCATATCGCGGCAATCCAAGTTGCAGATGCCAAAGTGACCACGATTAGAAATATGAATGCGCTCTAGTGCGCAAGCTTGTTGCTCTACTTCGCCTTGCCACACACCGATAGCTTCGAAGATCAATTTAGAGCTGTAGGTCAGCGCGATAGTGCGCTCGTCATAGCTTGGCTGCGCGTTTGAATCAGGGGCAATCGCCTCGACTACGGCGATTTTGAGTGGCAGCGCGTCGTCTCTTGATGTTTGCAGTTGTTGTAAGGCCACAGCTAAGCTGGCACCCACCAAGCCACCGCCAGCAATGACTAGATCGTACTCACCTCTGCTTTGCGAATCAGCTTTGTTGTGGGCTGTAGTCACGGTGCGAAGCTGAAGGCCTTAAGCAGCTTCCTGCATCAATCGCTCGATCTCATCGGGGTCCTTGGGCACGCCAGACGATAAAACCTCATTGCCGTCTTTGGTCACCACTACATCGTCTTCAATGCGAATGCCGATCAAGTGCCAACGCGGCTCAATATCGTCGTCGGCAGGGATGTATAAACCTGGCTCTACAGTTAACGCCATGCCAGGCTCTAATACGCGCCATTCATCTTCCACTTTATAGTCGCCGACGTCGTGCACATCCATGCCTAACCAATGGCCCGTGCGGTGCATATAAAAGCGTGTATAGCTTTTAGATTTAAGGCTTTCTTCTTTGGTCTCTTTGATGAGGCCTAGTTCAACTAAGCCTTCAACCAGCACATCCACAGCCGCATCGTGATAATCCGTCCACAGTTTGCCGGGCTTAACTTGCTCAATGGCCGCTAGCTGCGCTTTAAGTACCAGCTCATACAAAGCACGTTGCGCAGGGTTGAACTTGCCATTGATAGGGAAGGTGCGGGTAATGTCAGAAGCGTAGCAATCCATCTCAGCGCCTGCGTCAATCAGCATCAAATCACCGTCATTGGTTTGCTGGTTGTTTTCGATGTAATGCAAAATACACGCATTTGCGCCCGAAGCCACAATCGAGTTATACGCAGGTGCAGGGCTGCCGCCTGCTAAAAATGTGCTTTCGATTACCGCCTGAAATTCATACTCCCACATGCCAGGCTTGCTCGCTTGCATCGCGTTTTTGTGAGCCAGTGCCGATAGCTTAGCTGCTTTGCGCATGACCTTGATTTCATCGCTAAGCTTGATTAAGCGCAGCTCATGCAAAATATAAGCGAGGTCAGCCGTTTCAGTGGGTGCGTGTACGCCGCTGCGTGCCCGTGATTTGATCTCGTTAATCCACTCAATGATGGACATGTCAAAATCAGGGTGGCGCCCCGTTAAGGTAAACACCTTGCTTTTGTTCTCCAGTAATTTTGGCAAAACTTCCTCGAGCTGGTCGATGGAGTAAGCCTCATCCGCGTCGTACTCTTTCACGGCATTTTCAACACCCACGCGCTTGCCGTCCCACTGTTCGCGCAACGGGTCACGGTCGCGGCAGAACAAAATGTATTCACCTTCTTCGCGGTTTGGAATCAGCACCGCTACCGCTTCGGGCTCATTGAAGTTGGTGAGATAATGAAAATCGCTGTCGGGGCGAAAACGAAAATAAGCATCGCCGTTACGGTGCTGCTCATTATTGGTCGGAATAATGGCAATGCCATCGCCCATTAGTTGCATCACCCCGCGGCGGCGACGGATAAAAAGGTCCTTGTTCATCAGGTAGACACCTCAGACACTTGGTTAGGGTTTAACTCTTCATACACCAGCTGGGCGCTCATGCGTACATATTCTTGCAGCTCAAACAGCGCAATTTCATCCTGCTTTTGCTGCTCATCTGCGCTGACGCCACTGTCAGTATCCAAGCTGTGCTCTAAAGCAGCGATTTCAATGATGTCTTGCACGGCTTCATTTGACTCCTTGCTCAAGTCATTCAAAATGCCATCGCCGTCGTGCAAAAGGGCAATAATAAAGCCGCTGCACCATTGTGATAAGGCTGAAGACGCTAGTACCACATCTTGCTCTTCAGGCAGCCACAAATCAAAGCTAAAGTTAGTTTGGCTTAAGTTGCGTAGGCTCATCTCCATCAGGCTTTGAATTGCCAGCATAGATACTTCGTCGTCCAAGTTGAACTTATCAGCGATGGGGTCTAACTGGCTACTGCTTAAGCCGCGGCAACACAATGCACTGGCGATGCCATGCGCCTCGGCAGCGCTGCCGCCAAAACTGGCCACAAGCAAGCGCTCATTGAGGCTGGCATACAGCCGTTGCTGCTTTTCGCTGTCAGTTTCTGTGGGGGCAGGCTTGCTCATTGGTCTAAGTATAACGGTTTTAGCCACAGGGGTGCACAGGTAGGCACAAAAAAGGGCAGCGCAAGGGCCGCCCTTAATTTAAGTGATGCGCAGTGCTTACAACAGCGGTGCGATCACTAAGCTTACAATGGCCATCACGTTGATAAGGATATTCATCGACGGGCCAGAAGTATCCTTGAATGGGTCGCCTACGGTGTCGCCCACTACAGCAGCGGTGTGCTCTTCTGAGCCCTTGCCGCCAAGGTTGCCTTTTTCAATGTATTTTTTGGCGTTGTCCCATGCGCCGCCTGCATTGGCCATGGTTAAGGCTAACAATACGCAAGCAATCAAAGCACCGCCTAGCATGCCGCCCAGGGCTTCAGCGCTAATCAAAAATCCGACTGCAACGGGTGCGCCTACGGCTAAGATGCCCGGCAAGATCATTTTCTTTAAGGCTGCTTGTGTAGCAATGTCCACGCAGCGATCGGTATCAGGCTGTACGCCTTCTTTACCTTCTAATAAGCCTGGGATTTCTTTGAACTGACGACGAATCTCGTGAATCATCTCAAAAGCAGCATCGCCCACAGCGGTCATGGTAATGGAAGCCACTAAGAAGGGGATCACACCACCAATGAACATGCCCGCTAGCACTTGTGGGTCGTTTAATAATAATCTAAAGCTTGAATCGTTAAAGGTGACCGCCTCAATAAAGGCAGAGATGATCGCCAACGCTGCTAAAGCAGCCGCACCAATTGCAAAGCCTTTACCGATGGCTGCCGTAGTGTTGCCTAGCTCGTCCAAGCTGTCGGTGATTTCACGCACTTCGCTGCCAAGGCCTGCCATTTCAGCAATGCCGCCGGCGTTATCGGCCACAGGGCCATAGGCGTCAATCGCCATTGTGATACCAACGGTGGCTAACATGCCCACCGCTGCGATACCCACGCCGTATAGACCAGCCAAGCTGGTGGTGGCTAAGATGATCGCCGCGATGATGAAAACAGGAATCAACACCGACTGCATGCCGATTGCTAAGCCTGAAATAATCACCGTTGCTGCGCCAGTCTCGCCCGCTTTAGCAATGTCACGCACGGGTTTGGCAGAGGTGTAGTACTCGGTAATCAAGCCAATGCCGATACCACCCAAAGCACCGCAGACCACAGCCAGCCAAACATTCATACTAATGCTCATGATGAGAATTAGTAAAATACTAGCCACCATGAAAATTCCAGTTGCACCAATGGTGCCCATGCGCAGAGCCTTTTCAGGTGCTTGATTAGCGAATTTCTTAACAATAAAAATGCCTGCAATAGAGCACAGTAAACCCAATGAAGCTAAGGCCAAAGGCAAGAACATTAGTCGTGGTTGCGCGCCTAGTTGTTCTAGCATGACTGTAGAAAGGGTAGAAGCAATCGCAATCGAGGCAATGATCGAGCCACAGTAAGATTCAAAAATATCTGAACCCATGCCGGCTACGTCACCGACGTTGTCACCTACGTTGTCAGCAATAACGCCCGGGTTACGTGGGTCGTCTTCAGGAATTCCCGCTTCTACTTTGCCTACCAAATCGGCACCAACGTCAGCGGTTTTGGTAAAGATACCGCCGCCGACACGTGAGAATAAAGCCACGCAAGAACCACCCATACCAAAGCCGTGGATAACATGCGCGGTGTGAGGGTCACCACCAAAGAAAAGATATAAAAGGCCTAAACCTAGTAAGCCCATCGCTGCGACGGTCAGGCCCATTACCGAGCCACCGTAAAACGCCACTACTAATGCGCCGTCAGCACCGTCACTTTGTGCCGCGGTGGTGGTGCGCACATTAGCCTTAGTGGCCGCGAACATACCGATATAGCCTGCGGTTGCCGAAGTGAGTGCACCCACTAAAAAGGCAAACATGGTGTTGAAGCCAAGGTCGGAGATCAAGATACAAACTGCGACCACAGCTACAAATATAGCTAAGTAGGTGTATTCGCGTTTCATAAACACCATGGCGCCTTTTTGGATCAAGTTGCCAATTTCAACCACGCGGCCCGTGCCTGCGTCGTACTCAATAATGGTTTGATATAAACGCCAAGCGATAAACAGGCCTAGCCCGCCAAATAGCATAGGTATGATACTTGCAAAGGACATGATGGTCTCTCCTCTAAATAAATAAATGGGTGCTTATAATGAAAACTGCAGTGTTGTACTTTTAATGCTGCAGTTTTTTGCAGGGGCCGATGATAATAAGATCATCGGATTTAGGCAACTTATAAATAAGTGCTCATTAGTTTGCGGCTGATAG
>CALIFM010000203.1 GCA_938021685.1 uncultured Gammaproteobacteria bacterium
TACTTGTTTAGTGCTAGAAAGAAAATGATAAACGTTACTTTAAAATAACGTTTATCAACTCGTAGCTACTGCAAGGCTAGCCGGCAAAGCAAAAGCCACGTTCTCAGACGGGCCTTGCATTTGCTCAACCTGACCGCCAAATTCTTTAAGGCGATCAACCACTTGTTCCACCAAAACCTCTGGCGCTGAAGCCCCAGCTGTTACACCTACACACTGTTTGCCTTCCAGCCAGCTATCTTTAATTTCAGCGGCACCGTCAATCAAATAAGACGGCACCTTATTTTGAATAGCCAACTCACTCAAGCGGTTTGAATTAGAGCTATTTGGCGACCCTACCACGAGCACCACATCACAGTCTTGTGAAAGGCGTTTCACCGCATCTTGTCGATTTTGGGTTGCATAACAGATGTCATTCTTGCGCGGGCCGATGATGTTTGGGAAGCGCGCCTTAAGTGCATTAATGATTTCTGCAGTATCATCAACCGATAAAGTTGTTTGACTAACAAAGGCCAGCAAATTGGGGTTACGCACTTTAATTTTTGCTACGTCCTGCTTGGTTTCTACTAAGGCAACACCCGTTTTAGCCTGGCCTAGTGTGCCTTCAACCTCTGGGTGACCAGCATGACCGATCATTATGATCTCTCGTCCCTCTTTGCGATAACGCGTCACTTCAGTGTGTACTTTGGTGACCAACGGACAAGTTGCATCAAATACTTTAAGACCCAATTCATTCGCACTGATGCGTACTGCCTTTGAAACACCGTGCGCGCTAAAGATCACAGTAGCTCCTTCGGGCACTTCGCTTAACTCTTCGACGAAGATCGCCCCTTTTTTTATCAATGAATTGACCACGAACTTATTATGCACCACTTGATGACGCACATAGATCGGAGCACCATATTGCTCCAAAGCTCGTTCGACAATCGCAATCGCACGGTCGACCCCTGCACAAAAACCACGTGGATTAGCTAATAGTATTTTCATATTTAATTTATTTCGGGTCAGGCTGTTTCAGTCTCAGCATGGTCACGAATGAAATGCCATCCAAAGGCATCACATAATAACAAAATAGCACCAGCCGATATGGCCATATCGGCAATATTAAACGCGGGAAATGCCCAATCACCATAGTGAAAACTTAAAAAATCAATGACATAGCCGAACGCGATGCGGTCAATCAAATTGCCCAAGGCACCGCTTAATATTAACACAAGCCCTAAGCTTAGCTGCCGCTGCGTGCCTGCAATCTGCCAAAGCCAACGAATAATCACCACCGATGCAATCACTGCTACTGCACTAAAGAAGACAGTCTGCCAGCCGCCAGCGTTATTTAAAAAACCAAATGCAGCACCGTAGTTACGAACATTAACCAAGGAAAAGAAATTGGTGTACGGTACAGCCTCATGCAAAGCTAAAGAAGCGACCACCGCTTGCTTACTTATTTGGTCAAGCACAATAAGCACCACCGCCAGCAGCAAGGCCAACCAAAAACTTTTAAGTTTAGAAGGCGAAGAAGTCATTGCCATTAATTCGTAACCATTAAAATATTTTTTGCTTGCATGCAGTCAGCCATGATTTGCTGTTTCAGGGCATCAAAAGAACCAAATTTAATTTCATCACGAATTTTTTTGCAAAACTCCACACAAATACGACGACCATAAGCGTCGCTATTATAATCGAATAAATGAACCTCTAGGAGTCGCTTTGCGCCGCCTACAGTAGGACGCACACCGATATTTGCCACACCGTTCAAGGCCTTACTCTTATCTAGGCCATGCACCTTAACTGCATAAACACCTTGCACTGCCATGTCGTGGCGCATTATCAAATTTAGAGTAGGAAAACCCCAAGTACGTCCTCGCTGGTCGCCCTTGCTTACTTTACCACTAAGGGTATAAGGCCTATCTAATAACTGCTCAACCATTGCAAAGTCTGCCGCTGATAGTAAAGAACGAATCAAGGTGCTGCTAATTCGCTCACCTTGCTGTTGCACGGTGCTTTGTTGTTGCACCTTAAAGCCAAATTGTTGCCCGTCTTTACGCAAAGAATGAATGTCACCTTGGCGCTTTTCACCATATTTAAAGTCATCACCGACAATTACATGAGCGGCTTGCAAGTCACGAGCCAAATATTGCTGTGCAAAAGCACGCGCACCGGTTGTTGCCAAGCTATTATTGAATGCAACAAAACAAGCAACATCCACTTGCTGCTGATTAAACGCAATGCATTTATCTGCCATTGACATCAGACGCTTAGGCGCTGATTCGCCGCTAAAGTATTCCGCAGGGTGTGGTTCAAAAGACAACGCCACTAACGGCAAGCCATGCTGCACAGCGACTTTCTTTGCTAAACCAAGCATTTTCTGATGCCCTTGATGCACACCATCAAAATTACCAATCGTCACTACAGAAGCGCCAGTTTGGCTGTTAAAGGCTGCTGTGTTACGGATAATTTTCATTGTCTATTGCCCACTGCAAGGCACATTGCTCTTGCGATTTTTTGTACAAAACTCGATCTTCAAATTCATTACCGTACTCCACAAAGTAGCGAATTTTACGCTCTGGGTATCGCCATGCAAACCACCCTTCTCGGCAATCAAAGCCCACTTGCCATAAACCATGCACATGCAAACCTAACCGGCTTATCTTCCCTTGCCAATTAGCCACAATAGAGGTGTATTCTTCGTTCAACGCTTGCACCCGTGGGTCAGCTGGAACCAGTACGTGTAACTGCTGCTGAACGGGCTCTAAACGCTTTACAGCTTGTTTAGTAATACTTTGTACTAACTGCAATAACTGATTGGCTTCTGCAAGTTTAAATTGGATAGGTTGTTCTAGCGAAATGGCCGTCGCTTGTTTATTGGTTAGTTTCGCCATTTTTAGACCTCAGCTTGGGTAAGGAAATGACGAGGCCGTGCGCCGAACAGCAACAAGCTAATGCCATAAGCAGCAAAGCCTAATATAACCAGCCCTAATAAACGTGCCACACGTGACCAAGCACCAGCCTCTAGCCATAAAACACCTTCGCCTTTAAACAGATAAAGCACCACCCCCATGCAGCTTGCAGCAAGCGTGATGCGCAGTAGCAAACTTAGCCAACCCTGTTGCAGCTGAAAAGCTTGCTCTTTTTTAAGCAAGAAAAATAATAAACCTGCATTAACGCAGGCGGCTATACTGGTCGAAAGCGCTAGACCTACATG
>CALIFM010000204.1 GCA_938021685.1 uncultured Gammaproteobacteria bacterium
TTGGCGTGTTTAAAAAACCAGCGGCATCGCCGATCAACAAACCGCCGTCAAAATGTAAGTGCGGAATGGATTGAAAGCCGCCTTCAGAAATAGCACGTGCACCGTACGAAACCCGCTTGCCACCTTCAAGCTGCTTAGCAACAGCAGGGTGAGTTTTAAAGCGTTGAAATTCTTCAAAAGGGCTTAAATGCGGGTTGGTGTAATCAAGACCCACTGCAAAGCCGACGGCAATTTGGTTTTTATCCATGTGATAGGCAAAACCACCGCCATAGGTTTTGCTATCCAGTGGCCAACCAATGCTATGCAGCACTTCGCCTTCGCTATGTTGCTCATCGGATACTTCCCAGATTTCTTTGATGCCGAGTGCATATGACTGCGGCTGTTTGCCATCGCGCAAGCTGAACTTGTCCATCATCTGTCGTGTTAAGGAGCCACGGCAGCCTTCGGCCAGAATCGTCACTTTAGCGTGCAGCTCCATGCCCGGGTCGTAGTTGGGGCCTTGGCTGCCGTCTTTTGCAATTCCTGTCTCACCTGTGGCAATGCCCATGGCGCGGCCTTTCTCGTCAAACAGCATTTCAGCCGCGGCAAAGCCAGGGAAAATGTCAACGCCCAAAGCTTCGGCTTGCTCGCCCAACCAGCGGGTGAGTAAGCCAAGGCTGGCTACATAATTACCATCGTTGTGCATCTGCGGTGGGGTGGGCAGTTTGATGGCTTTGCTTTTGGTTAGATAGACCAAGGAGTCTTTTTGCACGCTGGATTTAAGCGGCGCACCTTTTTCTTGCCAGTCAGGCAGTAACTCGTTTAAAGCACGTGGCTCGATCACCGCACCTGCTAAAGTGTGCGCGCCTACTTCGGCGGCTTTTTCAACCACGCAAATAGACTGCTCGCGGCCTGCTTCTTGATTGAGTTGGGCAAGTTTAATGGCGGCGCTTAGGCCCGCGGGGCCGGCACCCACAATCACCACATCAAAGGGCATTGATTCACGTGTCATAGTTTCAACCTTGGTTTTGTTGTTTGTTTGGGGCCAAGAAGCGCGTCACATAAGCGTTGCTTAAACCAATAGATTCCTATTTTTGCGTGATTGCAGTGTGTGGTCAAGCGCCTATCCGTTACCAGAGTAAATTATGTCGCCTGTAAATTGGTCATTATTCGCAATTAATTTTACATGACCTTTGTGCTGAACTTGTTAAACTGCGGTTGTTATTGTTTTATCTATTTCTACGCATGCTGATTGATTCAGAAAAAATCCAATTTGCTCATCAACTAGCGGATGCTGCGCGTAAAGTTACGCTTAAGTATTTTCGCCAGCCTTTAACTATTGAACGTAAAGATGACCGTTCGCCTGTCACCATCGCCGACCAAGAAACCGAGCAAGTGCTGCGTGATTTAATTCATGCTAGGTACCCAGAGCATAGTTTCTATGGTGAAGAAAGTGGGCAGCATCAAACGGACTCGTCGTGGATGTGGGTGATCGACCCGATTGATGGTACCACTAGTTTTGCCACAGGCAAGCCCACTTTTGGCACACTTATCGCTTTATTGCATGAAGAGCAGCCTCTCTTAGGCATTATTGATCATGCGGCGTTGGATGACCGCTGGGTGGGGGTGCAGGGCCAAGCGACGACTCATAATGGCGTGCCTGTCAGTTGTAATGCTGTCACCGATTTGTCGATGGCATCTGCCTTCACCACGACTACCAAGATGTTCAGTAATGAAGTGATGATAGCGCAGTATAAAAACCTATCCAGCCAGTGCAAGTTTGGTGTGTTTGGCGGCGACTGCATGGGGTATGGTTTGCTCGCTTCAGGGTTTACTGAGATCGTGGTAGAAGCAGCACTTAAGCCATATGACTTCCTCGCTGTTACTCCAGTGGTAGAAGGCGCAGGTGGAGTGATTACCGATTGGCAGGGCAAGGCCATAAGCTTGCAAACAGGTGACCAGATTTTAGCCAGCGCGAATCAAAGCTTGCATGACAAGGCGCTGGCTTTATTAGCCGCTGCCTAAAGCGATTTAAGTGCAGGTCTGCTACAATGTAAGCAGTAAATTAAAACCTTCTAATTGATGGCAAACAATGCCTCGTTGCAGCATCCTAAAACAACCATGACAGAACAAAATCAAATTTTAATTGGCGGCGCCGACGGGCAACAAGTATTTCTTAATACCAGCATGGCGAATCGCCACGGTATGATCGCGGGGGCCACGGGCACAGGTAAAACCATCACCATGCAAATATTGGCCGAAGGCTTTTCGCGTGCAGGCGTTCCCGTGTTTTTGGCTGATGTTAAAGGCGATGTATCAGGACTGGCTACTCAGGGTAACCCACACCCCAAAATTGATGGGCGCGTGGCTGCCATCGGCATCGATGATTTCACCTTGCGAGGTAATCCAGTGGTGTTTTGGGATATGTATGGGAAGCAAGGGCATCCGGTTCGCACTACCGTAACCGAATTAGGCCCTTTGTTACTGACCAATCTGTTGGAATTAACTTCTGCTCAAGAAGGCGCTTTGTATGCTGCATTTAAGCTAGCTGACGAAGAAGGTTTGGCGTTGCTGGATTTAGAAGACTTGCAGTCTTTGCTGAGCTGGATGGCAGAAAACCGCAAAGAGTTGGTGGGTGAATACGGCAACTTTACTTCGGCTACCATTGGTGCAATTCAGCGTGCTTTGCTGGTGTTGGAAGAGCAAGACGGTGAAACGTTGTTGGGTGAGCCAGCGCTGGATTTCAATGACCTGATGAGCGTTGACTTTTCTGGTAACGGCATCATCAATATCATGGACGTGACTACGGTACTGTCGAAAGGGCCCAAACTGTATGCCACGTTCTTACTGTGGTTGTTGGCTGAATTATTTGAAAACTTGCCCGAAGTCGGTGACAGCGATAAGCCCAAGCTGGTGTTGTTTTTTGATGAGGCACATCTGCTGTTTGATGATGCTCCGAAGGCCTTGCTCGACAAAATTGAGCAAGTAGTTCGCTTGATTCGCTCTAAGGGTGTGGGTGTTTATTTTGTTAGTCAAAGCCCGCTTGATATACCTGATGAAGTGCTTGGGCAGCTTGGCATGAAGGTGCAGCATGCATTGCGTGCCTTTACCCCAAAAGAGAAAAAGGCTGTCAAAATGGTGGCGGAAAATTTCCGTGAAAATCCTGATTTAGACACCCATGCAGCCATCACTGATGTGGGTGTAGGCGAGGCATTGGTTTCGGTGCTGGACGAAGACGGTGCGCCGACGATGGTAGAGCGCACTTTAGTTCGCCCACCAGAGTCACGGATAGGTCCGCTCAGCGATAGCGAACGTGAAATGGTGATGTCGCGCTCGCCGATGCGTGGACGCTATGACGTTGAAGTGAACCGAGAATCAGCGCAAGAGCTATTAAAGGTGCGTACCGAGATCAAGATGAAGCAAATGGAAGAGCTTGAAGCGCAGCAGGCAGCTGAAAAAGTGAAAAAGAAAAAAAGCAGCGGGCGTAGCCGTCAAACGGCCAGCGAAGCAATGCTCAAAAGCGTAGTGCGTGCAGCAGGCAGCCAAATTGGGCGTCGTGTGGTGCGTGGTTTGCTAGGTTCGTTGTTTGGTGGCCGCTAAAGGCATCATGCTAATTATTAATTCGACCAAATAAGGGTAAGTAGTGGCTCAGTACAGCGGCGATATTCGCAAAATGCACACCGAGCAGGGTGAGAATGATACGGTGCAGTATCAGTTGCCGATTGGTGACGAACTGCTGCCGATGAATGCACTGATCGGCCAGCAGATAGGGATGAGTACCAATGGTGAAATCCATTGCATTGCTTGTGGCCGCGCTACTAAGAAAAGCTTTCAAGGCGGCTATTGCTTCCCCTGCATGCGCAGCTTGCCTGAAACTGATCAATGCATTGTGCGCCCTGAGCTGTGTCATTTTCATCTTGGCACATGCCGAGACGCCGAATGGGGCCAAAAGCATTGTATGCAGGACCACATTTTATATTTTGCCAACTCTTCGGGCCTGAAAGTAGGCATCACCCGTGGGTCACAAGTGCCCACTCGGTGGATGGATCAAGGCGCGACTCAAGCCTTGCCTGTGCTAAAAGCGCCCAGCCGTTTCGCTATTGGGCAGTTAGAGGTGCTGTTTAAAGGACATTTAAATGACCGTACTGACTGGCGCAAAATGCTCAAAGGGGTGGCGGAATCGATGAATTTAGCTGCACGCCGTGATGAGGTGTTGGCGTTAGTTAATGATGAGCTGAGTGCTAAGCAAGACGAATTAAAATGGCAAACACTGCCTGATGCGAAAACTGAGCAGATTAATTATCCTGTGTTGACTTACCCTGAAAAGGTTAGCAGCATTAATTTAGATAAAACGCCGTTGTTTACGGGCAATTTGCAGGGTATTAAGGGTCAATATTTAATTTTTGATATTGGCGTGATCAATATGCGTAAATACGCAGGTTATAATCTAAGCGTGAATTACTAAGGCTGTTGCCTAGGTTTAGCCTTGTCTTTAGTAAAGGAGGTGCTGAACGACAGTGCTAGCCCACAAAAAACCAACAACATGCCCATTAGTTGGTATTGGCGCAGGTGTTCGCCCAAGAATATATAAGAAAAAATCACCGCAAATACACTAATTAGCGGTACAAACAAACTAGCTACGCTGGCGCCGCCTATGGCCACCCCTTGCTGCCAAAAAAATAGTGATAACAAGGACGGAAAGATGCCGACGTAGGCAATAATCCAAAATGTCTGCGGCTGCCATATGGTTGGGGTTTGGGTGACCATCTCGATCAGAAAGAACGGGATGCAGGCTAGCCAACCAAAGAGAATTTGGCAAGCCAGCAACGCTAAGGTGGGCAAATCGTTCTTACGCCATTTTTTCAGCAGCACAGAATAAAAGGCCCAAGCGACCACTGCGGCAAGAATGGATAGATCACCGGCGTTAAAATCAAACGTGAGTAAGCTAAACACATTGCCGCGCGTGACTACCCATAGCACGCCTAAAACGGAGATGCTTAGGCCTAAAACTTGCCATGCACGAGGCTTTTCGAGGCCATATGCAGCGCTGAGTAACATAATGCCTAGCGGCATGCTGGCTTGAATGATACCTGCGTTGTTGGCGCTGGTGAAATTGAGGCCCAAGTATAAAAATGCAGGGAATAAGGTGACACTGAGCGCTCCCAAAGTAAATAGTTTTAGCCAATCACGAGCAATGATGGCTCGGTGCTGATACAGGGCTTTATGCGTCAAGATTAAAATGATAACGGCAGCTAGGCTCCAGCGGTAGAAGGTGAGGCTAAATGGGCCGATCAGCTCAGCCGCTTGGCGACCCACGATGACATTGCCAGCCCACAAGATGGGTGGAATCAGCAGGCACAGAAAGATTTTTGTTTTAGAGTGGGTGACCGACGTGCTAGTCATTATCATTTAAGCCTGCACCTGCGCCGGCCATGCGCGAAGCTTCAGTAGCAGGGGCATAGGTGCGTGCAGCAAAATCATTAAGCGTGGCCATGTGGTGTGCTTGGTCTTTTTCAATGCGGCTATAGCACTGACTTTTTTTCGGTGCTGCGCAGGCTTGTAAACTGCACTCAGCAAGGTTACAGGTTAGAGCACCAATGGCAGTTTGCAGCTGCGCGTCAGGCCCCTTGACGGTAAGGGTGCATAGTTGATTGCTGGTCGTGTTATACCATTGCAATTGCTGTGCTGTATCACAAGCCGCGGCTATAAAGGGCGCGATCAATAAAGGTTGGCACAATTGAATAGCTGCAGGTAGTTGAGACAAGCCTTGAGGCCCATGATCAGCAAGGCTGGCGCCTAAAGTAATCGGGCAGAAGGGTGCAATAGCCGATGACTCCGGTTTAAACGCTTGTTGCACGGGTCTTAGTTGTCTAGCATCGGAATCACACCAGCTTAAATATTCAGCCAAGGACTGTACTGCGGGTAGACCACGTGCCTGCAGCCATTGCACCGCAAAGCCCGCTTCTTCGGCAAGGCCCCAGCTAAAGCCAGCGCCGCGAGCAGCTTTCATGCTCAGTGCGCGTGTTTCGCCTAATGACCAGCTCAAGTGCTTTGTAAGGGTGGATAGGCGCAATCATCGGGGTCGATATCAGCCAATTCGTGTGGGAAGGGTGCGCCTTGAAACATGGTGATACGCACCCAACGATCAGAGCGTGGGTCAAAGTGGGTGGCGCCAAAAAATGATAGCTTACAGCGCAGCAAATCAATCGGCAGCATGTCATGCGCAATGGTATTGTCGCATACTTCGGCATACGGCAGTTTCTCTACCAACTGCAAGCGGCGCACCACATGGCGGTATTCGGGGTGGCGCATCAAAAATTGAGCACAACTTTGTTCTTTGTCCCAAGTTTGCAGCGCTTCATAAGCAAGTTTGATATCCCGCGCAGGGGCGAGTGCTTGCTCGTAATTGGCAATCGACTCCTCATGTCGTTCACCTAGGCGTGGCTCAAGTTTTTCTTCTGAAACGTACCAGATTCTCGCGCAAGCTTGTTTGCCGTCAAAATCAATGTCTAAAGCCCAACCATATTTTTGCTCAATAATATTTTGCAGCCGCTTGATCGTCATTGCACCACTAATACAAAATTGCTCTGCTTCGTCGCAACACATCGTGTTGCTAAGCTGGTCGATCATTTCACCATAAGGCTCTATGATCAACGAAACCAATTGTTCTTGTCCTTCAAGGCTTAAATGTTGTTCTGCCCAGAGATATAGCGCATTCCACGGCTTTTCTTGGGCTAATGGATCACTAGTAAAATGGGTGAGTAGTTTGTCAAAATCAGCTTGTAATTGGGTGATCTTTTCGGTTTGATAAGGGTGCTGGGTTACCCAGTTTTTAGCATTGATTTGCGCGCGCTGTACCAGCTGCTCAAACTGTTCAATATCTTCAGCATTGGCCTTGTCAATGGCGCGCACCTGCGCCAAAGCTGTTTCGCGTGCGTTCACCCAAGCGTGAATTAGAGCAGGGTGATTCAGCAAAAACGGCGCCATGCCAAGGCCTGTCGAATTGCCCACGCCAAATCGGTGGCGCAATTCGGGCGCTAACGTAGTAGCAGTCTTAGGTGCGCGTGCTTTAGCTAAATGCTCAACAAGGTCGATGGTGAATGCACGAATTAACCACACCGTCAGCAATTCGGGTTGAAACGAGCCGACAAATTCAGGTCGATCTGCCCAAGTTTGCCGATCAGCTGCACCAAATTTGGCCGAGCCATAAACCGCTGAGGTGCGCATCAAATAACCGGTGCTTTCAATTGGTTCTTGATCGGGCTGTTCGCCTTTAGCAAGGCAGTCAATAACATATTCAAACAATCGCACTGAGCGATTGGCACGTGCCAACACAAATTCGCTGTCGCTGATACGGCCAGCTTCTTGCAGTGGTACGTTTTGCGATAAGCGCTCGATATCGGCCTTGTTTGGAATGCCATCAAACAAAGTAAAGGTAGAGTCCCAAGCCTCGGCAATGACGCGATCAGAGCGCTTTTCATCAGGTAGGTCGTGTGCAAAAGCGACAAGGGTATAGCTGCGTCGGGGGCCAGTTGCTTGATAAGTGGCAACGCCTACTCCGTCTGCGTTCACTTGCCAAATGGGCCGTGAAAACTGCCAGTTTTCATTCTTCAATCTCCGTAACAATACACGCATAAAGCTTAAGCGGCTTTGATGAAAACTGCCCATGCGCTTTAGGCGCATCACCTCATTGGCTGGGCGTAAGTTTAGTGCACTGAGATCAGGCTGCGTTTGCATAATAGTCGATGATAGGCACTTATAGTTGGTCCGTATCTGCATGCAGCGCTTGACTGCTTTTAAATTGAGCTATTTGCTCATCACTAGCTGGAGCTTGGTGCTGGGCTTTCCAGTCGCTGTATGCCATGCCATATACCTGTTGCAAAGCATCGTCGTACTCAAGTTCACCGTTCAGTTGATCGCTCGCTGTTTTTACCCATTTGCTTAGGCAATTACGGCAAAACCCCGCTAGATTCATTAAATCAATGTTTTGCACGTCGGTGCGTTTTTGTAAGTGTGCCACCAGCGCGCGAAATGCAGCGGCTTCAATTTCGGTTTGAGTTGTTGATTGGTTTGCCATGTTTAAAATAAAAATACTTAACTTGTATTGCCAAACCCTATTAAACCATTTTTCTGCCGATTAGAGCAGTGCTACGAGATTCATTTTTTTGTGGCTAGTTTTAGTTTTTCTTTGGGCGCGCTCGCTTTAGTGTCTTCTTGCCGTATGATGAGCAGCTGCGCTGCCACGCTCAACGCGATCTCCATCGGTTGCTTGCCCGTGATGCTGGGTAGGCCAATGGGGCAAGTTAAATGGCTTAATTCTTGAGCGCTAAAGCCTTTTTGCTGAAGACGCTTGCTAAATTTAAGTTGCTTTGATTGCGAGCCTATCAGCCCGCAAAATAGGCTATCTTTGCGGCTTAAAATGGCTTCGCACAAGGCCTGATCTAAACCGTGGTCGTGGGTCATAATGAGATAATAGCAATGCGGTGGGCATTGCTCTACTTCCAGCTCTGGCTGCGTTAGTGGGTGTTGTTGGATGTTGCTGGGGAGTGAATCAGGGAACAATTTTGTACGTGCATCAAACCACTGAACCTGAAAATCCAGCTTGGCCAATAGCGGCGCCAGCTCTTGACCGATATGGCCTGCGCCAAACAAGGCGACTTGGTTGCGTGTTGGCACAAACCATTCAAACAATAAAGTGACTACACCGCCGCAACATTGTTTTAAGTCTTGGCCAAGTTTAAAGGTTTGTATGTGCTGCCCGCTGCTGCCAGTTTGCGCCACATTGAGTAGGTCCTGCGCTTGCTGGATGGCTTGGTGTTCTAAAGCACCGCCGCCAATAGTTGCAAAGCTTTGCATAGAATTGACCACCATTTTGGTGCCAGTATTACGCGGGCTGGAGCCTTGGGTATCCATCACTGTCACCAAACAGTATGACTGGTTTTGTTGCTGCAACTGCACGATAACTTCGGCCCAATGTGTCATCTTATTTTTTTGCTTTGGAGATAATCATAAGCAGTAAGCCTTTTGTGATCTGCATCAGGTGGTAATACTTAATGGTCCGTTGATTTGGCATGGTTGATTCTCGTTACAAGTACTAGTATTAGTTGCATAAGCGTTTTGCGCAGCGCTGATGTTCAGCCAGCAAGGCGGTTAAGTCAACCTCTATTAAGGCACCATCGGTTACTCGCCACTCGCCGCCCACCATCACACAGTCAGCTTGTTGCGCGCCGCACAGTATTAAGGCTGCTACTTTATCACCAGCACCACTAAAGCGTGGCTCATCCAGTTTGAACAAGGCCAAATCGGCCATTTTTCCTGCTGCCAGCTCGCCAATGTCATTGCGGCCTAAGCAGGCTGCGCCGCCTTTAGTGGCCCAGTGCAAAGCGGTTAAGTGACTGACTTGATCTGCTTCGTAGTTCAAGCGTTGTAGCAAAAAAGCTTGCCGCACTTCTTGAATTAAATTAGAGCCGTCATTAGATGCTGAGCCGTCCACTCCAATGCCGATGGCGCAGCCCGCCGCTTGTAAGTCTAAGCTTTGGCACAGGCCTGAGCTAAGCAACATATTGGAGCTGGGGCAATGCGCGATGCCTATACCGGCAGCTCCGAGGCGTTTGATTTCATCTGCGTCGAAGTGAATACCATGCGCTAGCCATACGTCATTTTCCAGCCAGCCTACACGCTCTAGGTAATCCACAGGTCGATCACCAAATTTCTTTAAACAAAAGGCGGTCTCATCATGGGTTTCGGCCAAATGTGTATGCAAGCGCACTTGGTGTTGACGCGCTAAGGCGGCTGTTTCTTGCATTAAGTCTTCGCTGACGCTAAATGGCGAGCACGGCGCCAGTGCAATTTGCACCGCTGCGCCATGTTTGCTTTGGTGGTACGTTTTAATAACCCGCTCACTGTCGGCCAAGATGGTATCTTCACTTTGGATGGCGCTGCGCGGTGGTAAGCCACCTTGGTCTTCGCCCAAGCTCATAGAACCCCGGGTTAGCGTGGCACGAATGCCTATACGGTTAATGGCCTGCACTTGCAGGTCTATAGCATCGGTTGCTGCTTCAGGAAAGATATAATGATGATCAGCGGCAGTGGTGCAACCAGATAGCAGCAGCTCGGCCGCAGCCAGCTCGGTGGCGGCGCTGATCATCGGTCTGTCAAGCCCGGCCCAAATTGGATAAAGGCTTTGCAACCAAGGGAATAGCTTTTTGTTCAGTGCAGCAGGCTGGGCGCGAGTTAAGGTTTGATAAAAATGATGGTGGGTGTTGATAAGGCCAGGGGTGATAACGTGGCTGCTTGCATCAAATTCTTGCTCAGCGCTATAGCTTGGTTGCGCGCCTTTGGGCACTAACTCTAAAATAATGTCGTCTTCTATCACGATGCCGCCGCTGGCATCGGTATCATTAGCAGTGTAAATGGCTAAAGGGTTTTTGATCCAAGTGCGCATAGGGTTAGCTTAGCTCGCTAAAAACAGGTGACAATAAATTAATTTGTGTTAAGTTTATGGGTATTGTGCTTTGACTTAAAGCCCTAACATCTATATCAAAAAAGTAGCCGCACAAGAATATCTCCTCTATGATCGCCCCTAAATACACCAATTTGCTGGAGCTGCACGCCATGCGTAAAGCTTATCCAGGGTGTTTGGCCAATGACGATATTGATCTTGATTTGCGCGCAGGTGAAATTCACGCTTTGCTGGGCGAAAATGGGGCAGGCAAGTCCACCTTGGTGAAAATGATTTACGGTTTATTAAAGCCTGATGCTGGGGAAATTATATTTGAAGGTAAGGCGGTCAATATCACCAGTCCTGCTATGGCGCGTGGACTAGGTATCGCCATGGTGTTTCAGCATTTTTCTTTGTTTGATTCTTTAACTGTTACTCAGAATATTGCACTAGGCATTGGTCAAAAGCACGATTTGGATGGCTTGAGTGAGCAGATTAATGCGATCTCGCAGCGCTATGGTTTGCCGCTAGACCCACAGCGGCACGTTTACAGTTTGTCGGTGGGTGAGCGCCAGCGTATTGAAATTATCCGCTGTTTACTGCAACAACCTAAACTGATGGTAATGGATGAGCCTACCTCGGTGCTTACTCCACAAGAGGTGGAAAAGCTGTTCGTTACTTTGCAACGTTTATGTGACGAGGGTTTGTCAATTTTATATATCTCGCACAAGCTGGATGAGATTAAAGCCATTTGCCACCGTGCCACAGTGTTGCGTGATGGCAAGCGCGTGGCTTGTGTGGAGGTGGCAGATGAAAGCCCCAAAACAATGGCAGCGTTGATGATGGGCGAAGAATTAAAAACCAGTTCGAAGCGCGTTAAACCAAAGCTTGGACCGGTACGTTTGCAACTTGACGCCTTAAATATGCACGCACCTGATGAGCTTGGCATGGCACTTAAAGACATATCGCTGCGTGTGCATGGCGGTGAAATAGTTGGTATTGCTGGTGTGGCCGGTAATGGCCAAGACGAATTGCTGCAAGCTATCAATGGCGAGCGCTTATGCAGCTCTGCACCAATGGTGCAAATAGATGGGCAAGACGCTGGTCAGATGAGTGTAAGCCAGCGGCGGGTGATCGGTTTGTCTAGCGTACCAGAAAAGCGCTTAGGGCATGGTGCAGTGCCGTCGATGAGTTTGTTAGATAACACGCTATTGACCGCTTATGAACGTTTGGGCTTAGTCGGCAAAGGCTGGATTGATCATCAAAAAAGCCGCACTGTCACTGAGCAAATCGTGAGTGAGCATGACGTTAAAGCAACCGGTTTAAGCGCGCCTGCTAGCAGTTTATCGGGCGGTAACTTGCAAAAATATATCGTTGGCCGTGAGCTGCAGCAGCAGCCCGAAGTATTAGTGGTTTCACAGCCCACTTGGGGTGTAGATGCCGGGGCGGCACAAAACATTCGCGAGGCACTTAAAGCCTTAGCAAAAAAAGGGGCGGCAGTGCTGGTGATTTCGCAAGACTTAGATGAGTTGATGGAAATCACTGATCGCATTGGTGCAATATGTGCTGGTAGTCTGTCGTCGTTTTATGCCACTGATACAGTGAATTATGAGCAAATGGGATTGCTGATGGCTGGTGCGCAAAGCGGCGAATTAGCCGCTGTATCTTAATTAGCACTGAAAAAAGAAGCGCCATATGTTACAGCTCATTAAACGCCCCAGCCCTTCGAAAGCGATGGTTTATTTATCACCAGTGCTGGCGCTGCTACTAACATTGTGCGCAGGTTTGGTGCTATTTTCCTTAATGGGCGTATCGCCGATGGCGGCGCTTAAAGCTTTTTTTGTTACGCCGATTTCCACTACTTATGGTTTGGGTGAGTTGTGGGTCAAAGCCACACCTCTGATTTTAATTGGCGTGGCTTTGTCACTGGGTTTTCGTGCGGGGGTGTGGAATATAGGTGCTGAAGGACAACTGCTAATGGGCGGGATTTTTGGCGGCGCAGCCGCGTTGTTTTTCTATGAAAAAACAGGTTTCTATATTTTGCCGCTGATTTTACTTGCAGGCATTTTAGGCGGCTTGTTTTGGGCATCAATTGTGGCTTTTTTGCGCACTCAGTTTAATGCCAATGAGATCTTAACTAGCCTAATGTTGACTTACGTTGCTAGCTTATTATTGAGTCTGTTAGTGCATGGGCCATTCAAAGACCCAGACGGATTCAATTTTCCTGAGTCACGCATCTTCTCTGATTCAGCCTTATTACCTATTTTATTTGAAGGCACCCGCATGCATTTCGGGGCGATTATTGCTGTGCTGGTTTCTTTGGGTGGTTGGTTGCTGCTGTCGAAAAGCTTGTTGGGTTACCAGATAAAGGTTATGGGTGATGCACCAGACGCGGGCACTCATGCAGGCTTTAGCCAGAAAAAAATTATTTGGATTGCACTACTGCTTAGTGGTGGGGCGGCAGGTTTGGCAGGGGTGATCGAACTCACAGGCCCGATTGGGCAGATATTGCCTAATATCTCGCCAGGCTATGGCTTTGCTGCAATCATTGTTGCCTATGTTGGGCGTTTACACCCTATTGGCGCGTTGTTTGCAGGTTTGTTGCTGGCATTGTCGTATTTAGGCGGCGAGACAGCGCAAATCAAGCTCAACCTGCCGTTGGCGGTAACGGGGGTGTTTCAGGGTATGTTGCTGTTTTTTATATTAGCTTGCGATGTGTTTATCCACTACCAGATTAAGCCGCGCAGTGCTTCTATTGCTTAACAGATTATAGTTATGACTGATTTAATCCTGCCGATTTTGCTTACTCTAATGACGGCTGCAACTCCGTTGTTGTTCGCTGCTATTGGTGAGTTGGTTACTGAAAAGTCGGGCGTGCTTAATTTAGGTGTTGAAGGCATGATGCTAATGGGAGCAGTCAGCGGATTTGCTACATGGCACCTCACAGGCAGCCCTTTTTTGGGTGTGTTAGGTGGCATGGCAGCGGGTGCGCTAATGGCTAGTTTGTTTGCCTTCTTGGTGCTGGTGTTGCATGCTAGTCAGGTGCCAACTGGCTTGGCCTTGACCATCTTTGGTATTGGTTTGAGTGCCTTGATTGGGCAAGGCTTGGTAGGTGTTGCGTATGACGGCTTACCAAATTTAGCCGTGCCGTTGCTCAGTGAAATCCCGTTTGTTGGCCCATTGCTGTTTAATCAAGACGCACTCATTTATTTATCGTTCGCACTGGCTTTTGGTGTGATGTGGTTTATGAATAAATCGCACTCGGGTTTAGTGCTGCGTGCGGTTGGTGATTCGCATGATGCAGCCTATGCAATGGGCTATAAAGTGGTGCGCATTCGCTTTTTAGCCATATTGTTTGGTGGTGCAATGGCAGGCGTAGGCGGGGCGTACTTATCATTGGCCTATTCGCCCTTATGGGCAGAGAATATGACCGCTGGCCGTGGCTGGATTGCGCTTGCCTTGGTGGTTTTTGCTTCATGGCGTACTAGTCGAGTGCTATTAGGTGCGTATTTGTTTGGTGGTATTAATATTATCCAGCTGCACGCACAAGCAATGGGCGCCAATGTGCCATCGCAAGTGATGTCGATGCTGCCGTACCTCGCAACGATTGTGGTGCTGGTGCTTATTTCGCGTGATCAAGCCAAAATAAAGCTTAATGCTCCAGCCAGTCTTACTAAACCGTTTCATCCTAGTGTGTAAGTTCTGCTAGAATTTATACTAAAAGTTATAAACAAAACCCAAACCCACTATTATTGAGGATCATTATGAAAAAGCGTCATTCATTAAAGTTAATTGCTGCGGCTTGTGCGAGCTTGCTTGCTACTGCCACATTGGCATCTGACAGTGACGATGCATCGGGCATCGCAGAAGGCTCTAAAGTCGGTTTTGTGTACGTTGGCCCTGTTTCTGACCACGGCTGGACTTATCAGCATGATAAAGGCCGTTTAGCGATCGAGCGCGAGTTGGGTGTGAAAACCTCGTATGTTGAAAGTGTGCCAGAAGGCGCTGACGCTGAGCGCGTGATTCGCGAACTGGCCGCGTCAGGCAATGAAGTAATCTTTACCACCTCATTTGGCTATATGAACCCCACTAATAAAGTGGCTAAGCAATTTCCAGACGTAAAATTTGAGCACGCCACGGGTTATAAGCGTGCTGATAATGTTAGCACCTATTCAGGGCGCTTTTATGAAGGGCGCACTGTTATTGGTACAGTTGCTGGCATGATGACTAAAACCGGTGTGATTGGCTATATCGCCTCATTTCCTATTCCTGAAGTAGTGCGTGGTATCGGTGCATTTACTTTGGCCTTGCGCAAGCAAAACCCTGATGC
>CALIFM010000205.1 GCA_938021685.1 uncultured Gammaproteobacteria bacterium
CTTAATAGCAGCGGTGGGTCTACTGATCATTGCTAGTATTGATTTAAGTCCAAAAGCAGCACATCAAATGTATACATTTGATAGTGCATCTATTGAAATAAGCAATGGCGAAGAGCGTAAGCCCGTTATAAGCAGCACAGAACCATCCATACCGATTACTTCAAGCACTCAACTTGAGCGCGATAATTCTTCAAATAAAGATACTAATTTATCGACAACGTTGTCAAAAGATTAGCGCTATATTGATCACGTGCCCGTGAGCAATTAAAGTAGACTGCGATTATCTTTCCATAACAGTTCGCCAGCTAAAAACAATTTGCCCAGCTTAGATTGCGGTTTTTTAAAAAAGAGGGCTGCTTCGGTATGTTCCAGTATCTTTCCTTGATGTAAAAACAGCACTTGGTCGGCCAAACGCTTAGCTTGGTTTAAGTCATGGCTTGCCATGATTATCTTTGTTGATGTGGTGGCTACTTCGCTTAAAAATTGCTCGATTTGATAAGATGCAGAAGGGTCTAGGCTGGCGGTAGGTTCATCTAAAAATAACACTTTAGGTTTGATGATCATCGCCCGTGCTAAGGCAAGCTTTTGCTGCTCGCCAAACGACAGTACATTGGCGCTCGTCTTGGCATGTTCTTGCAAGTTCATTTGCTCGAGCATAGCTTCAATTAAGTGTTGTTGTTCGATTTTAGTGTGCTCATTTTTTAACTTAAGAGCGAATTCTAAATTGGCATAAGCAGAGCGATTAAGCAAAATAGGGTGTTGAAAAACCATCGCTTGTTGTTGGCGTGCCAATTTGCTGGGTATGGCCCAACTTATTTGCCCCTGAGTGGGCTTGATTAGCTGATGGGCAAGACGCAAAAACAAGCTTTTACCCGCACCGTTTGGCCCCAATATCAGTAAGGTGCCAGCTTTTTCGATGCGGACATTGATGCTATCTAATAAAAGCTTGGGTTGGCTGTTAAGCCCTAATGACACTTGCTCAAAGATGAGAGGGAACATGGTCTTTAGTAGCTTAGCGAAAGCTGTTGAGTACGCTATGGGTTTTAAGCGCATAGCTTGACTGCAAGCAGTACCCTAAAGTGTTGATGATTAGGGACAAGGTGATGAGGACCACGCCTAAACCCAGCGCTAATGCCAAGTCACCTTTGCTCACTTCTAGTGCGATTGCTGTGGTCATCACGCGGGTGACGTGATCTATGTTGCCGCCCACGATCATCACAGCACCGACTTCGCCGCTGGCACGACCAAAGCCCGCTAATACTGCGGTGATGAGGGTAGCGCGTTTATCCCATAGCAAAGTCGGAATTGCACGTGTAGCCGAGCAACCCATTGAACGCAGTTGCTCGTGATAATGTGCCCAAGTGTCTTGTATAGTTTGCCGGGTGAGGGCAGCGATAATCGGAGTGACTAAAATAACTTGGGCAATAATCATCGCGGTGGGAGTGAATAAAAGTTCAAAAACCCCAAAAGGGCCAGAACGAGAAATAAGCAGGTACAGCAATAAGCCGACTACGACAGGTGGAAATCCCATCAGAGTGTTTAAAGCAATATTGATGAACTGCTGCCCTGGAAAGCGGTAAAGGCCTAAGGCGGAGCCTAATGGCAAACCAATAAGGGTAGCAATGGCAACCGAAATTGTGCTCACTTTAAGCGACAACAGTACGATTTCAACAAATGCTGGATCAAGCTGCAGAATAAGCTGCCAAGCTTCGCTAAAAGCATCTACTATGTCAGACATAGAGGTTGTCTTGCGCTACTTTAAATCCGAGATTCACAGTTTGATTTGTTGATCACAAAAAACTTATTGTAGCTGATTAATGAAATGCTTGGGTAAACTGACAGCTTATAAGTTAATTAATATCTGAAATGATTAAAGCGAACGTGGCTTTAGGCAGGGTTTGCTTTTAGCCCTAATTTAATAAAATCAAAAGGTACGTCATCAAAGCTTGCGCTTTTTAGGCCTAAGTTGGTCTCTACTTTGCCTTCACTATGTCCTTTGATTAAAGCGCGATTGCACATTGCTAATGCTAGGTGCCGTTGGTATTTTGGTGACCAAGCATGCGAGCGTACTTCGCCAACAGTTTTATCGTTGATTTGCAGTGTGTCATTGATATGCTGCAGCTTTTCATCAAGCACCAAGCCAATCAGTTGTTTGGCTGGTTGCTTAGCTATCTGCCGTAGTGCTTTGATGCTCAAGCTGTCAATATCGGCATCAAGGCTGACATAGCGGTCTAAGCCGCAATCAAACGGAGTATCTTCAAGATCCATGTCATTACCGAATGACAACAAACCTGATTCAATACGCTCGATCAAATTTGGGCAGCCCGCTTTTACGTCCATAGTTTTGCCTTTTTCAAATAACTCATCCCACAAGGCACGGCCAGTATTGGCATCACTGATATACACCTCAAAACCGCCTTGTTTGCTCCATCCAGAGCGTGCGACCACCATGTTGTGGCCTTGATAAGTGATATGCTTAAAGCGGAAAAATCGAATGTTGCGCACGTCTTCACCTAGCACTTTGGCGGTTAAGTCTTCTGCTAGTGGGCCTTGGATAGCTAACGGTGATATATCAGGTTCTTGTAGGGCTACATCAAGCCCAAAACCGGTGGCTAAGCCTTTGGCCCAAAGTAAGATGTCGGAATCAGCCAACGAAAGCCACCAATGATCTTTAGCTAATTTAAGACCAACTGGGTCGTTCAGCAACTTGCCTTGTTCATCGCATAAAGGTAGATAAAAGCATCGTCCTACTTTGGCCTTGGCAATGTTACGTGGTGTCATCAGCTGCACTAAGCGCGCTGCGTCTGGGCCTTTAATTTCTACTTGCCGCTCAGCGGATACATCCCATACCTGCACTTTTTGGCACAAATGCCAGTAGTCCGCCTCAACGCTTTCAAATACTGTAGGCAGTAGCATGTGGTTGTATACAGTGTAAGCACTAACGCCATGGTCTGTTAAGCGGCTAGTAAACGCTGTGCTACGTGTGCGGCGTGAAATTGAGAGACTCGGTGTAGGCATAATGATGAGTTTAAACAGGTTAGAGTTTGCACAAAGGCTAGTTCATAGCTATTGCTTTAGGTGGTGGATTATCAGTGGCAAGCCGCGACTTATTTAACAACGGAGAATTAAAACTTTTGCTGCCGCTAAAAGCAAGCTAGAGTAAGGAAAATTTTAAATTTTTAAATGATCAAGAAATGACAGCTAATTTAAACTGCATCAGATATAAGGAGCAAGCAATTACACCGTCTAAAATTGTTTGCATTGGTAAAAACTATGTGGCTCATATTAAAGAGCTGGGTAGCGCCATGCCAGACAATATGGTGGTGTTTGGTAAGCCAAATTCAGCGGTTACTGACACTTTACGTTCATTTCATGAAGAACCGATTCATTACGAGGGCGAGATTTGTTTTCTGGTGCAAGATAATCGCTTTACAGCGGTGGCATTTGGCCTAGATCTGACAAAGCGTGGCTTGCAGAACAAACTTAAGGAGGCAGGCTTACCATGGGAGCGCTGCAAAGCCTTTGACGGCTCAGCTTTGTTCAGTGATTTTGTAGAACTGAATGTGGACCCAAATGAGCTAGAGCTTGAGCTGAGTATTGATGGAAAGCTGACCCAAGCCGGCCATGCTAGCATGATGATTTATAAACCTGCTGAAATTTTGGCACAGCTGCAAAGCTTTATGACTTTAAATGACGGCGATGTCGTGATGACTGGCACGCCCAGTGGAGTGGGCCCCGTGCCTGTAGGCGCTGCGTTTGTAGGCAGCATTAGTTGTAAGGGGCAAGAGCTCGTGAATGCAAGCTGGCAATCACAATGAGTAAAGTTATATGAGCAAAAAATCAGTAATCAGTATTAGACCAGCAAGCACCGAAGATGCCGCTGCTGCTTGTTTTGTAGTACGTGAATCGATACGAAGAATCTGTTCACCCGATTACCCTAGCAAAACCTATATGGATGAATGGTTAAGTAACAAAACTATTGAAAACTTTACGTTATGGATTAATTGCCCTGACAATTGGACGTTTGTGGCTGAAAGCAACGGTACCGAGCAAGCGCAGGTAGTAGGCGTCGCGATGTTGACAAAAAATGGCACCATATTGCTGAATTATGTGCTGCCAGAGGTGCTGCGCCAAGGCGTGGGTAAGGCTTTGCTCCAGGCGATGGAGGGCACGGCTGAGCAAAATGAATTGCCTAACTTACAGGCAGAAAGCACCATTACGGCCAAAGCCTTTTATGACCGCAATGGCTTTTTAGCAAACGATGAGCCGATATATA